>CAKXAF010000119.1:6041-7934 GCA_934869045.1 uncultured Nitrososphaerota archaeon
ATCCTGGCCGCAGTCGGAAAATAGCGGGAGATTCCTGCCAGCCTCCGGTTTGCGGAGAAAAATCTGCGGAAAGTCCCGGGAATACTTCAAGCCGAAGTATTCCCGGGACTCCTCCTTTTTTCGATTTTGAACAATAAATTTCAATGGCACGGCTGACAAAGTCAGCGGTACCTTCCCCGCCTGCCAAATCAATCTTCCGCTTCATACGTTCATCTCCGGCGTACATCCGGCCTAAGCCGTTTAAAATTTTGTTGGTACAGGTATAGCAATGACCTGTGATAAACGTTTGCAGGGAGCCGATTTTTTCCTGTAGCGCTCTTTCACCGGGCGTTTCTGCCTTACCCGGCGTCCTGGCACTGGCTCAGAGGGATACGCGCCTCCACCACGGTTCCCTTTCCGGCTTCCGATCGGAAGGTTAGATGCGCCTCGTCCCCGTAATAAAGGCGCAGGCGCTGGAAGATGTTGTGCAGCCCATATCCGCCGCCGCTTCCCTCCGGCGCGATCTCTTCCCGCGCCATCAGCCGCATCAGCTTTTCATGCTCCATACCAACGCCGTTATCCTCTACCTGCAGCACCAGAGAGACCCCTTCTGTGCGCACGGCAATCCGCAGCGCGCCCTGACGGTCATCCAGATTCATGATCCCGTGGAGTATGCTGTTCTCCACGATGGGCTGGAGCAGCAGCTTCATAATACGGCAGTCCAGAGTGTCTTCCTCTGCTTCAATCTGCAGACCGATTTCGCTCTGAAAACGCAGATTTTGCAGCTGGACATAAAGCCGAACATGTTCCAGCTCGTCCCGAACGGCCACAAAATCGCTGCCGTTGCTCAGGCTCAGCCGGTAAAAACGGGACAGCTTCACCACAATGTCGCTGACCTTTTCCGGGTCGCCGCTTTTCGCCGTCCAAAGGATCAGATCCAGGGTGTTGTAAAGGAAATGCGGGTTAATCTGGGCCTGGAGGATCTTCAGCTCGCTGTCCTTCAGGTTTTTTCCAAGATAATACTGCTCCTGCATCAGGTTGCGGATCCGGCGCACCATCACATTGAAGCTGCTCTGCAGCTCTCCGATCTCATCGGCGCTGTCCACTACACAATTTACGTTAAAATCCCCGGTCTGTACCACACGGATCTTCTTCGCCAGAGTGTTGATCCGCCGGGCGTTATACCGGGCATAGAAAAACGCCAGGAAATAGACGATAACACCCACTAAGAGCGTAAAAAGGATCAGCTGCCACCGCAGATTCTTGGAAGGCGCCAGCAGATCCCTGACCGGGGATGTGAAAACGATTCGCCACGTAGCCCACACCGGCCGCGACACGGCGGTCAGAACGGTGTCCGAGTAAATCGCAACGCCTTCGCCGCTTTTTATGCCGGCAGCGGCGGCACTGTCCAGCCGGGTCAGTTCCTGTCCCGTGGCACTGTCAAGACCGCAAGCCAGCGTCCCATCCTGCCGGACCAAATAAACGGCTCCATTTCCAGTGAATTCGGAGTTGCCCAAAATAGACAGCAGCGTGGATTTTTCAAAATCCACAGAAACCAATCCCACCAGTGCACTGTAATCTTTGGAACTGCGGATGGGAAAAAGGGCAGAAAACAGATCCACGGAACCGGAGGACATCACACTGGAAAAGGGATAGGGACCCGCCAGATAGACCCGGGAATAATCCTCCCCCATTTTTTCCAGCTCCCGGAAGTTTGCACTGCTGAGGGGATAGGTCAGCACCCTTCTCTTGCTGTAGCCCAGTTGGTCGTTGACAAAAAGCCGCACCTGATACGGACGTGCCGCAAACACGATCCCCTGAACCATCTCCTCCAATTCCTTTACATCCTCAAACTGCTCCGCCATGGTCAGGGTTTTCGGGTCTTTTTCAATCAGCTTCTGAATCGGCTCCAGC
>CAKXAF010000120.1 GCA_934869045.1 uncultured Nitrososphaerota archaeon
GATCCTGCCCGGTGCCTGTCCGCCATTACACAGAAAAAGGGAGAGCTGACGCCGGAGGAGGCCCAGCTGGTACAGAAAGGCGGCCTGCTCTGGGGCTGCGACGTCTGCCAGGAGGTGTGCCCCTACAACCGCGCCCCGGCAGTGACTCCTCTGGCGGCGTTCCGGGAGGACGTCCGCCCCATTCTCCGGCGGGAAGAAATGACGAGGGACATCCGGTCCAGAGCCTGCGGGTTCCGGGGGCCAAAGCCCCTCATTCGGAACGAGGCCCTGCTGAATGAAAAAACGGGGGCTTCCCGGAGGGCTGACAACTGATTTGCCCCGCAAATGTGCGATCGTACTTTTTACAGTGGATCTCCAGCAAATATACTATAATTTTTCCTGAGAGGAGCTGTTCATATGGATGGACACATTACCATTCGATACCTGCAGGACTATTTAATGGCCAAAGATACGATTCCGGAACGGAAAAAGGACTACTGTTTAAAATTGATGGAAGAAGTGGGGGAGCTGGCAGAAGCAACCCGGAAATCTCCGCCGGCAGCCACTGAAGAGCGCTTCAAGGGAACAGTAGAGGAAGAACTCTGGGATGTCATCTATTACGTCCTGGTTCTCGCTAACTGCTATGGCATCGACTTGGAGCATTGGATCCCCATCAAAGAGAACTACAATAATATCCGGTATTCCACTGGCATTTCATTTGAGTTGGACCGGTGAAAATATGCTCAAGAATGCGTTTGGGAAGGTGATGGAATGGAATCTCTGCTTTTTGTCCTGCTGCTGAAGGATTCTGCCGGAAACCAGGTCCGGCTGAACCTGCCGGTGACGCTGCTCCAGCTGCTGACGGAAACCGGCGGGGAGAAAGTCCTCCAGTCCCTGGCCCAGCCGGGACAGCTGGATGGACTGGACTTCGGGGAGATTCTCCGTAAGGCCGCAAGCGGCGTCAGAGGACAGATTCTCTCCCGGCAGCGGGACGATGGCGTGGCCCTGCAGGGATTTTTGGAGGTGGGCGCATGAAAATCCGCATACAGCTGCCCACCGGCGAGCAGCTGCTTCCCGTGCCGGGCCCCCTGGCCCTCCAGCTGCTGGCCGGACGGCTGCAAAACGATTCTCTGCGGGCCTATCTGCTGGAGCCAGGGCGGTGCCAGGCTCTTTATGAGGAGCTGGAACGATGCGGACGGCAGTTTCCCCGTTTGAAGCTGATCCATGTTCAGCCCGCCGGCGGCGGAGAAATCGCCATTTCGCTGGAAGTATAAAACCCTCGCCGGAAGAGACAGCGGAAGCTAATGGCGTTGCTTTTTCACAGGCTGTCTGCTATACGGAATTAGTGGCGTCAATCTTCGATGTGCAGGCAACAACAAACTTTGGAGGTATCTGCAATGTCTGAAACCAGCAAGCCGGCAATTAAGGTCCTGCAAATCCACCACGAAGCGTTTTCTTTTCTTGGCCACGAAAATATCCTTACAGATTCTTCGGATTTTGCGTACATTTGGAATAACTTTTTTTCAATTGGGGGGTATCATCCAATTCTTCCCTATGCGGTGGACACAAAGCCCATCAATGTATGGTACACCAACTCTGCAGGGCAGCGCATCTACTTTCAGGGCCTGTTTGTAAAAGACGTGGAGGATGTGCCTGACGGCTATCAATTGGCAAATTTCCCCGCCAGTGATTTTCTTGTTGTCACCACCGAATGGATGGCGTCAAACGACGAAGCCGTAGGTCCAAACGGAAACGGTCGCTGTAATCAATATGCGGAAACTGTACAGATACCGGAGGGTTATGTAAGAAACGACGGGCCGGGCAGCCCGTTCACCTTAATTGAAAAGGAAAACGCGGACACGCCGGAAGGAAGCCGGTATGAAGTCTGGGTGCCCATAAAAAGGCTCGACGAATAGCGCCGATCCCTATGACAAAAGGCTGGCTGCAAGATGAGAGGTCCTTCATCCTGCAGCCAGCCTTAAAATTTTTGCTTATTCTGTAAAGGAATCCGCAGAGGTATCCAAGGAGCTTTCCACCGCCGCTTCTGCCGGCGGATAATCCAGCTCGCCCTTCATCAGTTTGTCGAAGGTTGTACCGTCGATCTTCTCCTTCTCCATCAAATACCGCGCCACCAGATGCAGCTGGTCCATGTGGGCGGTGAGGATTTCCCGCACCGCCTCATAGCCGGTATCGATGATCTCTCGGATTTCATTGTCGATCTCCGCGGCGACATTTTCAGAATAATCCCGGATGTGGTTGAAGTCCCGTCCCAGGAAAGGCTCCCCCTCGTCCTGGCCGTAGACCACCGGGCCCAGCTTCTCGCTGAAGCCGTACCGGGTGACCATGCTCTTAGCCAGCTTGGTAGCACGCTCCAGGTCGTTGGAAGCGCCGGTGGAGATGTCGTCCAGCACCAGGGACTCAGCCACCCGGCCGCCCAGAAGGGTGACGATCTCCTCCCGCATTTCCTTTCGGGACATATAGCTCTTGTCGTGCTCGGGCAGCGAGAGGGTATAGCCGCCAGCCATGCCACGGGGGATGATGGACACCTCGTGGACTGGGTCTTGGGTGTCGCTATAGAAGGTGGCGACGGCGTGGCCCGCCTCATGGTAAGCAGTCAGCCGCTTCTCTTTTTCAGAAACCACCTTGGATCGCTTCTCCGGGCCGGCCACGACCTTGATGGTCGCGTCCTCGATGTCCTGCTCAATGATGGCCTTACGGCCCTTGCGGGCTGCCAGCAGGGCTGCCTCGTTCAAAAGGTTTTCCAGATCCGCGCCGGTAAAACCGGCGGTGGACTTGGCCACAACGCTGAGATCCACATCAAAGCCCAGGGGCTTGTTGCGGGCGTGGACCTTGAGAATCTCCTCCCGCCCCTTGACGTCGGGGTAGTTGACGATAACCTGCCGGTCAAACCGGCCGGGCCGCAGCAGGGCTGGATCCAGGATATCCCGGCGGTTGGTAGCTGCGATGACAATGACGCCCTCATTGGCGCCAAAACCGTCCATCTCCACCAGCAGCTGGTTCAGGGTCTGCTCCCGTTCGTCGTGACCGCCGCCCAGTCCAGCGCCGCGATGGCGGCCAACGGCGTCGATCTCGTCGATAAAGACAATGGACGGGGCATTCTTCTTGGCCTGCTCAAAGAGATCCCGGACACGGGACGCGCCGACGCCGACAAACATCTCCACGAAATCGGAGCCGGAAATGGAGAAGAAGGGAACCCCCGCTTCGCCGGCTACGGCCCGGGCCAGCAGGGTCTTACCGGTGCCGGGAGGGCCCACCAGCAATACACCTTTCGGGATACGGGCGCCCAACTCGTTGAATTTTTTCGGATTTTTCAGGAATTCGACGATTTCGGCCAGCTCTTCCTTTTCCTCGTCTGCGCCGGCCACCTCGGCAAAGGTGGTCTTTTTGCCCATTTGGACGGGGGTTTTCATGTTGGCCTTGCCAAACTGGCTCATTTTTCCGCCGCCGTTGGCCTGCTTGAACATGAAGTACCACAGCACGCACATACCGGCGATCAGTACCAGGTACGGAACGATGCTCCACAGCCAGCTGTTGTCCGTGGCGGGAATCAGGTTATATTCCAGGCGGCTGTCCGGATGCTCCGCATTGTATTCGTCGATCATGGGGAGGACCTGATCCAGGAAATATCCCGGAGCCGCCACCCGGTAGCTGATTGTCTTGGTGTCCCCGGTGAGCTTCAGAGTCATATCGCCGCTGCCCACATCCATGGCAAACTCCTCGACCTTCTGATCCTCAAACAGGTAGACGATCTCGGAATACGTATAGGTTTTTCCCGCTGGGGTCAGCATCCGCATAAACATCGTGGACATAAACAGCAGGATGACAACAACAACCAGCAGCAGCACGATGGATCCTACTCGCTTTTTCTGCAAACAGACCACTCCTCTCGGCAGTTAAGATTCCGGGCGCCGCCCGGTGGTTACTTGGTGTAGACTTCGGGCTTCAGGACCCCGATATAGGGAAGGTTGCGGTAGCGCTCGTCATAATCCAAGCCATAGCCCACCACAAACTCGTCCGGAACGGTAAAGCAGCAGTAATCGGGGGTCAGAGGGGCCACCCGGCGCTCCGGCTTGTCCAGCAGGGTGGCAATCCGGATGGAAGCCGTTCCCCGGTCCGAGAGCATCTTGGTAATGTAGTGGAGCGTCTTTCCGCTGTCCAGGATGTCCTCGACGATCAGAAGATCCTTATTGTGCAGATCAATATCCAAATCCTTGATGATCTTGACCACGCCGCTGGTGCTGGTGCCGGAACCGTAGCTGGACACGCACATAAAATCAATGGTGCAGGGAAGGTCCACCGCCCGCATCAGATCGGCCATAAAGATAACCGAACCCTTCAGCACGCTGACCATCAGCAGGTTTTTGCCGCGATAATCCCGGGTGATCTGCTCTCCCAGCTCGGCCACCTTCTGACGGATTTCCTCCTCTGTCACCAATACTTTCTCAATATCATCCCGCAGTTGTCTGATTTCATTCATCTTGCCGTACTCCTTCCTGTTTCCCCTCCCAGACGGAGAAGAGAATCCGCTCCGCTGCCGGACCAGGCGCCGCGCGCCGGGAGAGGCCGGCATATTCCGCCCAGAGGACCCCGGCTTCATCAGCCAGAATCCAGGCGCTCCCGCGCTGCCGGGGAGTCAGTCCCATTTCGCTGTACAGCTTTTTCAGCAGCCGGCTCCCATCCCGTCCGGCAAAACCGATGCGGTCCCCAGGCAGGCGGTTTCGGAATAACAGTTTCCCAATTATTGTATCATAATCCATGCAAAAAATTAAGTCGTTTTTATAAATTTTTTTGACGGATTCTATATCTTTGGCAGTTTGGACCTGAAACCGAACCATTCGCCCGTCCGGCAGGGGCAGGATAGCCAAAATCCCATCCGCTTCCGGCGCGGAGGGGAGCTCCGCAGAGAAGCCTTCCGCCCCGGAAAACGGTTCTTCCAGCCGCAGAAAGCCCGCCGCCGCCCGCAGGCGGCAGCCGCCGGGAAGGTTGACAGCCCCTTCTCCCGTCCGCACCGCCTGCTCAGCGGCGGCCAGCACCGCGTAATCCGGCTCGGTTCCATGCTCCCGCAGGAACCGGACGATCACCCGGGAAAGAAGGCTTCGGTGGGCATCCCGGAGAGGCTCCAGGGACAGGCCCCGCTCCCCGGCAGACTGCCGGTAGAGGGCGCCCGCCTGTTCCGCAAGAAAATCCCGGTCCTCCCCAAGGCTCTGGAGCATCCGGGCGGCGTTCTGCTCCGCGGCGGCATTGACCGCCAGCAGGGCGGGAACCGCCTGGGCCCGGATCCGGTTCCGGGCATAGGACACGTCGGCGTTGGTAGAATCCGTCACATAGCGGATTCCCTTCCGCCGGCAATAATCCTCCACCGCCCGGCGGGTGCAGCCCAACAGAGGCCGGACCACTGCTCCCCGGACAGCCGGGATACCGCACAGCCCTTCCAGAGCAGTCCCCCGGGCGATGCGGAACAGGATGGTTTCCAGGTTGTCCGAAAGGGTGTGGGCAGTGGCGATGACCGCACCCTCCCCGCCCCACTCCCGGCGAAGCTCCTCAAAAAAGGCGTACCGCTCCCGGCGGCCGCACTCTTCCAGGCCGACGCCCTGTTCCCGGGCCAAGGCGGCGATATCCGCCCGCCGGACCCGGAGAGGGATCCCAAGGCCCCGGCAGAATTCCCGGACGAATTCCTCATCCTGATCGCTCTCTTCCCCCCGGAGGCTGTGGTTGACATGAGCAGCCAGCACCGGGATTCCCTGTTCCCAAAGATAACAGACCAGTGCCGCCGAATCCGCCCCGCCGGAAAGACCGGCCACCACCCGCTTCCCCCGGACCAGGGAGAGGTCCGCCGCGTCCTCCAGCAGGCAGCGGTTTTCCTTACGGCTCATCGCGGTAAAGCTCCACATTGGAAAAGCGGGTAAACTCGCCCTGCCAGCCGATGGTCACATCGCCGGTGGAGCCGTGGCGGTTTTTGGCCACGATGCAGGTGGCCAGATTCTCGTTGGCGGGCTGGTCCTGATTCTCCTCGTTATAGTAGGCTTCCCGAAAAAGGAAAAGCACACTGTCCGCATCCTGTTCGATGGAGCCGGATTCCCGCAAGTCGGAGAGCATGGGCCGGTGGCCCTGGCGCTGCTCCGCCGCACGGGAGAGCTGGGAAAGGCAGATAACCGGGACGTTTAAGTCCTTGGCCATGACCTTCAGACTCCG
This sequence comes from uncultured Nitrososphaerota archaeon, assembly GCA_934869045.1. Classification (GTDB taxonomy): domain Bacteria; phylum Bacillota; class Clostridia; order Oscillospirales; family Ruminococcaceae; genus Merdivicinus. Next base: position 6,193 of record CAKXAF010000120.1, read on the forward strand.
GGTGATCATGGAGACCTCCTGGACGCGGTTGTCAATCCGGGCGCCGGAGCTCATGAGCTGGAGGTAGTCGATGATCACCAGTCCCAGATTTTTCAACCGCCGCAGCTTGGCCTTGATCTGGGAAACGGTGATGCCCGCCGAGTCGTCAAAGTAGATATTGGTGGCGCTCAGCCGCTGGGCGGACACCGCCAGCCGGGACCATTCTTCCGCATCCAAGTGACCAGTGCGGAGCTTGTCGCTGGTGATGGACGCGTCGGAGCTGAGCATACGGGAAACCAGCTGAGGATTGGACATCTCCAACGAAAAGACCGCCACGTCTACGTCGTTTTTCATGGCCACATTGGCGGCGATGTTCAGCGCAAAGGAGGACTTTCCCATACCGGGACGGGCCGCCACCAGGATCAGGTCGGACTTGTTCAGCCCCGAAAGCATGGCGTCCAGGCCGGTAAACCCGGAGGGAAGGCCGGTGTAGCGGCTGTCCGTCTTGGAGTTCATCTGGTAGATTTCGTCGTAAACCCCGATGATAACCTCGCTGATCGGCTTCATGTCCGCAGACTGCCGCCCCTGGCGGATGTCGTAGATCTTCTGCTCTGCGGCGTCCAGAAGGGTGCTGGCATCGCCGTCGGACTCCCGGACCGAAGCCGCGATGTCCGTAGCGGCGGAAAGGAGATTCCGCAGGTAATATTTCTCCACCACGATGCCGCAGTAGTGGGAAAGGTTTGCCGTAGTGGGGACCAGTTCCATGAGGTGGAGGAGGTAGGCCTTGGCGCTCTGGCTGTTCTCGAAAATCCCGGCCCGCTCAGATTCCTCCAAAAGGGTCACATAGTCGATGGGTTTGGACTCGCTGAACATCTGGACCATCAGGGCGTACAGCTCCTGATGCTGGCGTGTATAAAACACGGCCGGGGCCTTGATGGCATTCATCACGTCCGGCAGCTTTTCCGGGTCAATGAGAATGGCCCCCAGCACCGACTGCTCCGCCTCCAGGCTGTAGGGAAGGCTCTGGCCGTATTCCGCAAGGGCTTCGTCCGCCGGCAATTGAATCACCTCGTTTGCAAAGAAATGGAAAAAAGGGCGGATGCGGCTCCGCCCCCGATACTCTTTATTCGGTTACCATCACCTTCATGGAGGCGATTACGCCGTTGTGGAGCTTCAGCTCAAAGGAAAAGGTCCCGAAAGCCTTGATCTCGCTTTCCATGGAAATTTTTTTCTTATCCACGTCCAGCTTATACTGCTCCTTGAGAGCCTGGGCAATTTCCTTGGCGGTAACCGCTCCGAAAAGCCGGCCGCCTGCGCCCGCCTTGGCCTTGACGGTAACGGTTTTGCCGTCCAGGGCGGCCTTGTTGACCTTGGCGGCATCCAGCTCCACCTGAGCGTGATGGGCCTTTGCGGCATCCTGGGTCTTCTTGGCATTGATGGCGGCGGGGGTTGCCTCGATGGCCAGTCCCTTTTTCAGCAGGCAGTTGCGGGCGTAGCTGTCCGCGACCTCCACCAGGTCGCCCTTCTTGCCGGAGCCTTTTACGTCTTCTGTCAGAATCACTTTCATGCAAAACATCCTTTCATCCGGCAGAGCCGGGAATCTTGAACCGGGTCACGCCTTTTGGTGATCCCGGAAGTATTTGTCGATGGCCTCCAGCAGCTGCTGTTTGACCTTTTCCATCTCCGCGCCCTTGATCTGGGC
>CAKXAF010000121.1:0-4494 GCA_934869045.1 uncultured Nitrososphaerota archaeon
ATGCTCACCGGGGAGTTTGCCACCGAAGTCTCCGACGCCAGCGGCATGCAGCTGCTGGATGTTCCGGGGCGGTGCTGGTCCCGGGAGGTTTTGGAAAAACTGGACATTGACGAAGAAATGCTGGGCCGGGTTTACGAATCGCCGGAGATCACAGGGCGTGTCACCGCAGAGGCAGCCCTGCTGACCGGTCTGGCAGAGGGCACTCCCGTCGTGGGAGGGGCCGGGGACAACGCCGCAGCAGCCGTGGGGACCGGGGTGGTCGAGGACGGGAAGGCCTTTACCACCATTGGAACCAGCGGCGTGGTCTACGCCCATTCCTCCAGGGTAGCCATTGATCCCCGGGGGCGGGTACACACTTTTTGCTGTGCTGTGCCGGGAGCCTGGCACGTAATGGGCGTTACGCAGGGCGCGGGGCTCTCCCTGAAATGGCTGCGGGACACTGCCTGCGCAGGGGAATGTTCCAAGGCTGCCGCCATGGGGGTAGACCCTTATGTGGTCATGGACAGCGAGGCCGCGGAGTCGCCCATCGGGGCCAACCGTCTGCTGTATCTCCCTTATCTGATGGGGGAGCGGACGCCGCACCTTGATCCCAGTGCGAGGGGAGTGTTTTTTGGACTTTCCGCCATGCACACCCGCGCAGACCTGATCCGTGCGGTGATGGAGGGCGTGGCTTTTTCCCTCAACGACTGCAGGGAGGTCATCGCCGGGATGGGAATTCAGGCCGGCGATATGGCGGCCTGCGGCGGCGGCGGACGCAGCCCTCTGTGGCGGCAGATGCTGGCTGACGTCTTTGGTTGTCCGGTCAAGACGGCCGCCTCCAAGGAGGGGCCGGCTCTGGGCGTGGCCATCCTAGCCATGGTGGGCGCCGGTGAGTACCCTTCGATAGAGGCGGCCTGCCGGACCATTGTGGGGGTGGACCGGATCCAGGAGCCGGTGCGGGATCACACGGACCGTTATCAAGTGTTTTACCGGTTTTATCAGGAGCTGTATCCGGCGCTGAAGGAGAAATTTGCGGCGCTGGCAGATTTGGGCTGAACAGCCCGATCCCGGTGGAACCGGCGGTGCATGGCAAGACTTTTTAGCGAAAAATCAAGGCAAAATCTGATTATCCCTTGAAAACACCGTGTTTTACGGCATTTCAGAAGGGTTGAAAAGCCTCATTTTACTACGAATTTACTACTCACGAATGAGCCTTGACACGCCGAAAATCCGAGAAATGCAAAGTTATGGATACGGTACAGAAAATCGGAGGGCGTACCGTCCTCCACATGACAACTGAATATTGACCGGATTTCGGCCGGTTCAGCGCCATAGGAAACAAGCAGCCTATGGCGTTTTTTTACGCCCATTTTCGGAAAGGAGCGGGATCAATGAAACTGAATGAAGCGGAAATGAGGATGGCGTATCAGATCGAGGCTACCAGCCAGAGCGCCGCCCTGAATGAGATTTACATGACCTGGCGCTATGCGCCCAACCGGGAGACAAAGGCCACGGCGGAAAGCCTCCTGGCAAAGCTGCGCCCTCTCTCTGACAGGGAGTGCATGGACCTGATCCGGGAGGTTCAGGCGAATTACCGTCTGCCCGGCAAGGCGCGGACCGTCGGGGAAATGCTGGCGGAGGCCAGGCAGCAGTCCGGGGCGGAAAAGCTGGCCGGGCATGACATCATGGCCCTGGAGCGGTTTGACCCGGATACCCGCCACATGATCGTCTTTGACGTTCTCTCCCATGAGTCCCCCATGGGCTGGAAGGGGGAGAAAATGCGCCTGTTCCTGACAGACGCCGGATACAGCAAGGCCCTGGAGAACCAGGACAAGGGATTTATCAGGATCAGGAACCACGCAAAGGTGCGCTCCGGGAACCTGTCCTATGACCATAGGGACTGGGAGTTATAGGGCGCCTTCAAAAAATGTATCAAAAAGGGTGGAAAATCCCCTGTCCTTCCTTCTGTGAGCGGCTTATTGGGAGCCGCCCATATCTTTTTCTATCCATAGGCGGAAGGAAGGTCTGGAGGGGCGTTTTTCACGAAAACCAACACTTTTCAATCTATGAGGAAGGAGGTCATCGGCATGGCAGTTTTCCGTATCGAAAAGACCAGAGATTATGCCTATAAGACCATCAATAACTGGAAACGGTCTTTGAAGGCGGCCTTCTACACGGCAATCGAGGATGACTGTATCCGCAAGAACCCGTTCAACTTCGCCCTGGATACGGTCCTGGAGGATGACACGGAGGAAAAGATTGCATTGACCCAGGAGCAGGAGGACAGCCTCCTTGCTTTTGCGGCGGGTGATCCGGTGTACCGGAAGTATTGTGACGAGATCATCGTCCTTCTGGGAACCGGCCTCCGTATCTCCGAACTCTGCGGCCTGACGGTCGATCTTGATTTTGCAAACCGGCAGATCAATGTGGACCACCAGCTTCTCCGTGACAGTGAGACAGGCTACTATGTGGATGTGCCGAAAACCAAAAGCGGAGCCAGGCAAATCCCTATGAGCGATAAGGTCTACGAGGCGTTGAAACGGGCCGTGAAGAACCGGGGAAAGGCGGCATCGGTCAATATTGACGGTTATAAGGATTTCCTTTTCCTCAATCAGAACGGCTACCCTAAAACGGCGTCCAGCTATGAGAGCATGTTTAAGGGGCTTGTGAAGAAGTACAACAAGCAACACAAGGAGAATGAAGCCCTTCCGAACATCACGCCTCACACCATGCGGCATACGTTCTGCACCCGGTTAGCAAACGCCGGGATGAACCCGAAGGCATTGCAGTACATCATGGGCCATTCCAACATCACCATGACGCTGAACTATTACGCACACGCGACTTTTGCTTCTGCGAAGGCTGAAATGGATAGGCTTGCGGCATAGTAGTAAGGGCAGTTTTTACTACACTTTTACTACTTTTGATTGCCGGGTGAGGCTTGGAAATGCCACGATATGCCGAGTATCTTCCGTAAACAAAAATGCCGGAAAAGCCTGAAATATCAGGCTAAACCGACATTTGCCACCTAATGCAAAGATAATCAGAAATTCGCTATAACTTTTTTGGTAAAAAGTCTTGCCATGCACTTTTCAATGTGATAGAATAAAAATAGTAATTTATCGCTGGCGGGACGCCGTATATGCGCTTTGAGGAAAATTTTGGGGAAGGGGCATGATTTGTTGAATACTGTGGATGCTTCAAATTCAGAAACGGTCTATGTCCGGACCTTGGGCGAATTTTCCCTCACAGTGGATAGTAACCGCATTTCAGACGCGGACGGCCGTACCAAAAAGGTCTGGCTGCTGATGGAATACCTGGTCACAAACCGGAAAAAAGACCTCTCTTTGGAACAGCTGACCGAGGCGATCTGGAACGACGAGGAAGAGAGCGACAACCCGGCCAATGCGCTGAAAAACCTGGTTTACCGGGCGCGGACGCTGCTAAAGGGGCTATCTCCCTCCATGGCATCCGAATACATCGTTTTTTCCCGCAATACGTATATGTGGAACCGGACGATTCCCTGCGTCGTGGACGTGGAGGATTTTGAGCGGCTTTGCCTGCTGGGCAGCGATGTCAAGCGGGAGCAGGACAGCCGGATCCGGGATTATCTGGAGGCGCTTGAGCTTTACAAGGGAGAATTTCTGCCGAAATCCTCTTATTCCGACTGGGTGATCAGCCAGAGCGCTTATTATGCTTCGCTGTACAACAAGGCGGTTGAGAGCGTGGTGGAGCTGCTGGACAGTCGGAAACGGTACGACGATATCATCCGGGTCTGCGAAGCGGCGGCGGTGATCTGCCCCTTTGAGGAATCCATCCATTACTCGCTTTTAAAGGCACTGATCGCTTCCGGGCAGCGCCGGAAGGCGATTGCGCATTATGAATATATCGCGGATTTTTTCTATAAAAAGCTGGGCGTTATGCTTTCAAATGAAGTCCGCGGCCTTTATAAGGAAATGACCAAGGGCGTGGAGGCCCTGAAAACCGATATGGCGAATATCGAGGAGGACCTTCAGGAGGCGGAGCGGCCTACCGGGGCCTTTTACTGCGATTATGAGATCTTTAAGCAGATGTACCGGCTCCAGGCGCGGTCCATCGCCCGGACGGGGCAGTCTGTTCACGTGGCGCTGATCACGGTCCGGGACCGGGATGGGGATGCGCCGGACATCAAGCTGCTGAAAAGCGCGATGAATGATCTGCGGGACGCGGCGCTGGCCAGCCTTCGCAAAGGGGATGTGGTATCCGCCTTCAGTTCGGCTCAGCTGGTCCTGATGCTTCCCCTGACCACGATTGAAAACGGGGAGATGGTCCTGCGCCGGATTACCGGGAATTTTTATAAACATCACAAGGTACGGGACTGCAGGATTGATACCAAGCTTCATGAAATCCGTCCTACTGCATACTGAAAAAGACCGTCCGGATTCAGCCGGGCGGCCTTTTTGGCTGAAAGGGCAGAATCTTTGGCGCTGGGCCGGCTTTTTCGACATTTTGCGCGGACTGTGCGATGGATTGGGC
>CAKXAF010000121.1:4583-5790 GCA_934869045.1 uncultured Nitrososphaerota archaeon
TATAATAGCCTCATAAGCTTTTTTCTCCGGAAAACAGTGGATTCCGGCAGGAGAAATCTGGGAATTTTCTCGGAATTCCGGTTTGACCGGTTTCACGGGGCTGGAGGAGCAGATGGAACGGAATCGAAGCACGTTGGTGAAGGTCGCCCTGATTGCGGCGGGTGTGGTCATCCTGTATTGGGGGCTGAACAATCTGAGCTTTTTGGGGTCGGTGCTGAACACCATAATTGGAATCTTATCGCCTTTTTTGCTGGGGCTCTGCATCGCGTATGTGCTCAGCGTACCCATGCGCGGCTTTGAGAAGCTGCTGTTCCGGCCGGGAAAGAAGACGGGGAAGGTCCGCCTGGAAAAGCTGAAGGGGCCGGTATGCCTGGTGCTGTCGATGCTGACGGTGCTGGTTTTGGTGGGAGCGGTTATGTTCCTGGTTCTGCCGGAGCTGGGACGCACTGCCATGACCATCCGGGACAGCATTCCCGGCTTTATCACCCGGGTGCAGAAGTGGAGCAATGAGGTGCTGGAGAAGTATCCGGAAATTTTGACAACGATCCAAAGCGTGGACTGGACGGGGATCTGGGATGATGTGCTCACCTTCCTCAAGACTGGTGTGGGGAGCTTTGTGGGCTCTACCGTCGGGGTGATCGGGTCGGTCTTCAACGGGGCGACTTCCTTCTTCCTGGCGTGTATTTTTGCCTGCTATGTGCTGCTCCAGCGGCAGACGCTGGCACGGCAGTGCAAAAAGCTCTGCTATGCTCATTTCCGGGAGGAACGGGTGGACCGGATGCTGGAAATCTGTGCGCTGACCGACCGGACCTTCACCAGATTTATCACCGGGCAGTGCCTGGAGGCAGTGATCCTTGGGTCGATGTTCTTCCTCGCGATGACGGTTTTCCAGTTCCCTTACGCGCTGATGATCTCGGTGTTAATCGCGTTTTTGGCATTGATTCCGGTATTCGGGGCCTTTATCGGGTGCTTTGTGGGCGCGGTGCTGATTCTGGTCAGTGATCCAATCAAGGCGCTGTGGTTTGTGCTGCTTTTTGTGGTGCTGCAGCAGATTGAAGGAAACCTCATCTATCCCCGGGTAGTGGGTTCGTCTGTGGGATTGCCGGGAATCTGGGTGCTGGTAGCGGTTACCATTGGCGGCAGTGCCCTGGGAATCCTGGGGATGCTGGTCATGGTGCCGGTTGGTTCGGTGATTTACGCACTGGTC
>CAKXAF010000121.1:5800-7844 GCA_934869045.1 uncultured Nitrososphaerota archaeon
GGGACATACCGCGAAAAGGCTGGAACAGCGAAAAACGCCGAAGGCGAAGTATCAATAAAACAGAAGTGTATCGAATGAGGGAGTCGCTATGAAGAAACTTTTGCAGCTGCTGTTTCACCGGATGGTCATCTGTGCGCTTCTGATGGTGGTGCAGGCGGCGGTTCTGGTTGTGATGATCCTGGAATTTCAAAAATATTTTGGATATTTTTATATTTTCTGTATCTTTTTAAGCGTCTGTGCCGTTCTCTATATTATCAACAACCGCAGCAATCCGGCTTATAAAATCGCCTGGCTAATCCCCATTCTGACGCTGCCGGTTTTCGGAGGGCTTCTGTACCTCATTTTCGGCGGAAATCACCTGTCCCGGCGGGAGAAGAAAAAAATGGCCCATGTGGCTCAGCGGTTCCAGGGGGCGGCAGACGAAATCCCCAACGCCATGAGGGAACTGGAGGAGGACAATCCGGAGGCGGCAAACCAGGCGCGGTACATCGAAAATTACGCCAACTCATCCCCGTACTGCAACACATCGGCGGAATACCTGCCCTCTGGAGAGGATAAGTTTGCGCGGATGCTGGAGGAGCTGCAGAAGGCGAAGCATTACATTTTCCTGGAGTATTTCATCATCGAACGGGGAGTCATGTGGGACAGTATCCTGGCAATCCTCAGGCAGAAGGTCCAGGAGGGGGTCGACGTGCGGGTGATGTACGATGACCTGGGCAGTATCATGACGTTACCCTCCAAATATAACCGGGAGTTGGAAAAAATGGGGATCAAGTGTCAGGTATTCAACCCCTTCGTACCGGTGCTCTCCCTGCGGTTCAACAACCGGGACCACCGGAAGATCTGCGTCATTGACGGCCATACCGGCTTTACTGGCGGCATCAACCTGGCTGATGAATACATCAACAAAAAGGTGATCCACGGGCATTGGAAGGATACTGCCATCATGCTTAAGGGCGACGCTGTCTGGAGCCTGACGCTGATGTTCCTTTCCCTGTGGGATGATCTGACGGGAACGCAGGAGGATTTTGCCCGATACCGGCCGGATGTTTACCATCCGCAGCTTGTTCCGTCCGACGGCTATGTTCAGCCTTATACGGACAGCCCTCTGGACGGCGAGCCTGTGGGGGAAACGGTGTATATCAACCTGATCTACAAGGCCCGGCGGTATGTTTATATCAATACGCCCTACCTGATCCTGAGCAACGAGATGGTAACGGCGCTCTGCACGGCGGCGAAATCCGGCGTCGACGTGCGGATCGTGACTCCTTTTGTGCCGGATAAGTGGTACGTTCACGCAGTGACCCGGGCCAATTATCCGGCCCTGGTGGAGGCGGGGGTACAGATCTACGAGTACACGCCGGGCTTCATCCACGCCAAGACTTTTGTGGTGGATGACCAGTACGGCGTCGTCGGGACTATCAATCTCGATTACCGCAGCCTTTATCTGCACTTTGAATGTGCGGTATGGATGTACCAGTGCTCCTGCATCGCGAATATGAAGGCCGATTATCTGAAAACTCTGGAAGAGTGCCATCTGGTGACGCTGGAGGAATGCCGGGCGGTGAAATGGTATGTCCGGCTCGGGCGGTCCATTCTTAGCGTATTCGCCCCAATTATGTGAAAACAACGGAGGAACTTGACATGCATCGACAGTACAGCAGCCATATCCATTCCGGCAGCCAGAACGAGAAATCTTTTGCCCATGGCCTGAATTTTTACCAGCTTTTCTGGATTTTCTTCATCGGCTGCTTTCTGGGGGTCGTCATTGAGACCATCTGGTGCTTGGTAACCAGGCATCATTATGAGAGCCGGACCGGGCTGATTTACGGGCCGTTCAACCTGGTGTACGGATTTGGGGCGCTGTTTATGACGCTGGGGCTCAACTGGCTCAGCAAAAAGCGGGACAGCTGGATCTTCCTGGGCGGCGTGGTAATCGGAAGCGTTTTTGAATACCTTTGCAGCTGGATCCAGGAGGTGCTGTTCGGAACGGTTTCCTGGCAGTATGACAATATGCCGTTCAACCTCAATGGCCGGATCAATC
>CAKXAF010000122.1:0-7203 GCA_934869045.1 uncultured Nitrososphaerota archaeon
GATGAGTGACCCGGCCGATCGCACCGCTTTCCACCAGGTGTTTCGCCTCCAAAATCACTGCGTCGGTCCGACGGCGGAGCGAGATGAGAAAGGGCACCTTTGCCTCATTAACAACGGCGGCTATTTTTTCTGCCTCCGCTGTTGTAATCGCCAGAACCTTTTCGGTAAAAATCGCTTTCCCGGCTTTTGCCGCAGCGCAAATCACCTCTTTGTGCATCGAAGTAGGGGCGCCGACAGAAACTGCGTCCACGTCCTTTCGGCTGACGGCTTTTTCCAAATCCGGTTCAAAATCGCAGCCGAGTTCTTCCGCCCATGCTTTGCCGCGAGCTGGATCCTCGTCCCAAACAACGGTAATTCTCACATCGGGAATTTCAGCGAATTGTCTACCGTATCCTTCGGCGTGAACGTGCCATTTGCTAAGAAGAGCCATTTGAATCATAATCATTCCTCCATCCATCTTATCTGCGGGAATCCCGCATTTTCATGCCTATCATAGCATATTTTTTCGGAAAAGAAAAGGCCTGAAACATTTGATTTCGAATTTCTTTCCAGCTGCATCAGGCCGCTGGCAGCAGCCTCAGAAAAAGCTCAACAAGAAAGACGGCCGCTGTGGCGGACAACGCAACCGTAAGAAGGCCTTTTCCCCAATAAGCAAGGAGCAGCGCCACCAACAGTCCCGCCAGAGCGGAAACAGGGGAGGAGGTGGACCAAAAAATCGAAGGAAATGTCATCGCCGCCAACACTGCGTAAGGAACATAGTTCAAAAAAGAACGAACATAACGGTTGTTAATTTTCTTTTTAAAGATCACCAGCGGAAGCATGCGCGGAAAATAGGTTACCAGTGCCATAATCACCACGGAAATCAGGAGATAGCTTAAGTCGATGGCCATACGTCTTCCTCCTCCAGCGGCTCCACATCAACCGGGAACCGGTAAGCGGCGAACCCAGCCGCCAAAATTGCACACAGGATGATAACCCACCCGCTGGACAAGCGGTTCAAAACTGGGGTGAAAGCAAAAAGGCAGCTGATCCCAGTGGCAAAAACCACCGTCGCAAGAATTGCCCGGGAGTGTCTTGCCGGCGGAATAATGATAGCAATGAACATTCCGTAGATGGCAATGCCAAGGGCGCTGCGGACAGATAAGGGAAGTATTCCTGTGCAGGCGGCTCCCAGCAGAGTTCCCAGCGTCCAGCCAAAATAGGGCATCAGAATCAGGCCGGACAGATAACAGCTGGGAATCCGACCTTGCTGCTGCATAGCGACTGCAAACACTTCATCGGTGTTTCCGAAAGCCAAAATACTCCGGGCCAGAGAAGACATGCCTTCTTCCACCTTCTGGGAAAGAGACAGCGACATCAGCATATACCGAATATTAATCACAAAGGTAGTGATGCCGATTTCCAGAAAAGAGCCGCCAGCAAAAATCAGCGACGTTCCGGCAACCTGGCCGGAGGAGGTCAAATTGGTCATGGAGATCAGGACAGCAGCCCAAACAGGCAGCCCGCCTTCCACGGCCATCATGCCGTACGCAAACGAAACAGAAAGATACCCCAGGCAAATCGGCAGTCCGTCACGCAGCCCTTTTCGAAATGTCAGGACCCGACCGGCTGTTTTTACCGGTATCACTGAGGAATTCATGAACGTTCTCCCTTTTCTCCAAAATTGCCCGGAAAGAGCGGGCAGGATAATTTTTATTATAGCATTTTCTCTTGCAATGGACAAGAACATTACGGTGTAAAATCACATTTTTGGAAATTCCAGTAAAAAAATGGTTTTCCATGGCGAAAATCTTGTGATTCCTCGCGGTTTATGATATACTGATAACAAACTAGATTTCGGAAAGGAAGTCGGATTTATGGGCATCATCAAAGCGCTTGCCGGAGCAGTTGGAGGCAGCCTTGCCGACCAGTGGCTGGAAGTAATCGAAGCTGACGATATGAGCGATTCAACCGTGTTCTGCACAGGCGTTACCGTTCGGAAAAATGACCGGCGCAGCTCCAATCGCAAAGGAACTGAAGACGTAATCTCCAACGGTTCTGTGATTCACGTTGGCCAAAATCAGTTTATGCTGTTGACAGACGGCGGAAAGGTAATTGACTTTACAGCAGAACCCGGTTACTATAAAGTGGATAATGCAGCCGCCCCCTCCATGTTCAGCGGTGGATTTGGGGACGCATTGAAGGACACCTTTGACCGAATTCGTTTTGGTGGAGCAGTACCCTACCAGCAAAAGGTTTATTTTATCAATCTGCAGGAAATCAAAAACATTGCTTTTGGAACCGTCAATCCCATCAATTATTTCGATAATTTTTATAATGCCGAGCTGTTTTTAAGAGCGCATGGCTATTTTTCCGTTCGTATTGTGGATCCGCTGAAGTTTTATTCAGAGGCGATTCCACGCAACGCTGTACGAGTAGATATTACAGATATTCATAAACTGTATCTTTCAGAATTTCTCAATGGTCTTCAGACGGCCATCAACCAGATGTCGGTTGATAACATCCGCATTTCTCATGTAACCTCACAGGGCGTGAAGGTTGCAAAATATCTTTCGGACGCGCTGGATGCGGACTGGACGCAGCTGCGTGGTATGGAAATCGTTTCGGTTGGTATTCAGAGCATTTCTTACGACGAAGAATCCAAAAAGCTCATCAATATGCGGAATCAAGGCGCCATGCTGTCCGATGCGGCTGTACGGGAAGGTTATGTGCAGGGTTCTATCGCCCGCGGCATGGAAGCGGCAGGGGCCAATTCCAATGGCTCTATGGCGGGGTTTATGGGCGTTGGAATCGGCATGCAGTCAGCCGGAAACTTTATGGCCTCTGCAACTCAGACGAATCAAACCCAAATGGCGGCTCAACAGGCCAGAGAATCACAGCAGGCGCAAGCCGGAGGATGGACCTGCAGCTGCGGAGAAAAAAACGACGGTAAATTCTGCTCTGCCTGCGGAAAGTCCAAACCCACCGCAGAAAACACCTGGAAATGCAGCTGCGGTCAGGAAAATGCTGGAAAATTTTGCTCCAATTGCGGAAAGGCAAGACCGGAAGGAAGTGTCTGCCCAAAATGCGGCTGGACATCGGAAGAAGCTGCAAAATTCTGCCCCGAATGCGGTACTAAACTGCAATAAAGGGAGCCAGTATGGATGTATTAACTTACCAGTGCCCCCAATGCGGCGCACCACTGACGTTTCATGAAGAGACTCAGCGTTGGGATTGCAAATACTGTCTCGGTTCCTTTGATCTGGAAACGCTGGAGAAAGAGAAGCCTACAGCAGGCCAGGCGTCGGAAGAGGGCCCAGCCGAAAAGGCTGGAGCAGTGCCGCCCCCGGAGCCTGAAATGCGGGAGTATACCTGTCCCCAATGTGGCGCACATATTGTAACAGATGCCACCACGGCGGCAGCCTTCTGCGTCTTTTGTCAAAATGCTACGATTTTTCCGGAACAGCTTTCCGGCGCCTTCCGTCCGGAAAAGATTATTCCGTTTCAAGTGAAAAAAGAGGCCGCACAGGAGGCGTTCAAGCGTCTTTGCCGCCGAAAGCCGCTGCTTCCCAAAGACTTCTGCACGCCGGATCGGATCGAAAAAATAACAGGTGTTTATGTCCCGTTTTGGCTTTATGACTGTAAAACGAATTCTTATATGACAGCAAATGCGCAGCGGGTTCATACCTGGAGCGACAGCCGTTACCGTTACACCAAAACGGATCATTACCGAATTGAGCGCGGCGGGACCATGGATTTCGATCGGATTCCCGCAGATGGCTCCTCCAAAATGGATGACGCCCTAATGGATGCCATCGAGCCTTATGACATGGAAAAACTGGTGGATTTTTCCACGGCCTATCTGTCCGGCTTTCTGGCGGAACGATATGACAAAAACAGCGATTCGATTTTTCCAAGAGCCTCCGAAAGAATGCGAACGACGGTTGACGATGTTCTTCGGGGAACTATCAGCGGCTTTGCCAGTGTACAAGTCATGCAGAATGATGTCCAAATCCAGCGGCAGGCCACTCAAAATGTCCTGCTTCCCGTGTGGATGTTGATGAGCCGGTATCGGAATAAGGAGTATCTTTTTGCAATGAACGGGCAGACCGGTAAGCTGATTGGAAACCTTCCCATTTCGATTCCGCGTGTGATCGCCTGGTCCGCCGGAATTCTTGCAGCCGTTTTCCTTTTGCTCTTTTTGGGAGGAATGCTGCTGTGAAAAAGAAAACAAGCGCCATTTTTCTGCTTTTTCTATGGATGTTTCTTTTTACGCCCATTGCCTCGGCAATGGAGACAGACGTCGACACTTCCGTTAAAGTTTACGATTATGCCGGCCTGCTTACTGATGAAGAGACTTCGGAACTATCGGATGAAGCTGTTCAGTTAGGGAAAAGCTATGGAATTGACGTTGTCGTCGTTACCATAGATGATGACGAAGACATGTCTTCCATGGAGTATGCGGACGATTTTTACGATTATAACGGATTTTCAGCGAATGGAATCCTTATGCTGATCAACATGGATTACCGAGAAGTCTGGTTTTCCACCTGTGGAAGCTGTATACAGATCTTTCATGATCAGCGGATTGAGTCATTGGTTCAGTCTTCGCTTTCCAAACTCGCAGATGGGGATTACTCTGCTGCTGTACGGACCTTTTTTCAAAGGGCAGAAAACTTTTTGACCCAGGGTGCAGAACCGGACAGTCCCATCTATGAAGTAGAGGATCCGGAGGAGCTGGACTATACGCCGGAAACCGCTCTTCAGAAAACGGCAAAGCGAATTCCGCTTTATCTCCTGATAGCTGCTGCGGTTTCCGGTATTTCTATTGCTGTCATGGTATCTTCCAACAAATCGGCACGAACGGCACGGGAGGCATCCCGCTATCTGGAAAGCAATTCTGTACAGGTTACGCTGCGAAACGACCAGTTCCTGCGTTCGACTGTCACTAAAGTCCGGATTGATCACGACAGCTCCAGCGGAGGAGGACGAAGTGGCGGAAGCTCGGTACATACTGGCTCTAGCGGCCGCTCCCATGGCGGAGGCGGAGGACGTTTTTAAGAGGAGGCTAGTTTTCATGAGTCTGAAAAAGTATGTAGTTGCTCTTGACCAGGGGACTACCAGTTCCCGGGCGGTTATTTTTGACCGGGACCAGGCCATTGTCGGAATCGCCCAGCGAGAGTATACCCAATATTATCCGCGGGAGGGCTGGGTCGAACACGATCCCATGGAGATCTATGCGTCGCAGTATGGCGTACTGATCGACGCCTTACTGATGAGCGGAATCCGTACGGAAGAAATTGCGGCGATCGGCGTTACAAACCAGCGGGAAACGACCATTGTATGGGAAAAAAAGAACGGCCGCCCAGTCTATAACGCCATTGTCTGGCAGTGCCGCCGGACAGCAGCTATTTGCGAACAGCTGAAAGAGGACGGTTTCAGCGATTTGATACGGGAGCATACTGGCCTCCTGCCAGACGCTTATTTCAGCGGCACAAAAATCAAATGGATTTTGGACAATGTTTCCGGCGCCCGTGAAAAGGCAGAGGCGGGAGAACTATTGTTCGGAACAGTGGACACCTGGCTGATGTGGAAGCTAACCGGCGGGCTTGTCCACGCCACTGATTATACCAACGCCTCCCGAACGATGCTGTTCAACATTCATACTCTGAAATGGGATGATGAGATTCTACAGCTTCTCGGCATCCCCAAATGTATGTTGCCGGATGTCCAGCCCTCCAGCGGTATTTTTGGTATGGCTCAAATCAATGGCTATCCGATTCCCATCGCCGGCGTGGCCGGTGACCAGCAGGCGGCTCTTTTCGGACAGACCTGCTTCTCAAAAGGTGAAGCTAAAAACACCTATGGAACTGGCTGTTTCCTTTTGATGAACACCGGCGGGGAAGCGGTGGTCAGCAAGTCTGGTATGCTGACCACCTTGGCGGCCAGTGCAAATGGGGAAGTGCAGTATGCATTGGAAGGAAGCGTCTTTACGGCCGGGTCTGTCGTACAGTGGCTGCGGGATGAAATGAGATTTATCACGGATGCGTCGGATTCTGACTATTATGCGGCAAAAGTAAAGGATTCCGGAGGGGTTTATATGGTTCCAGCCTTTAACGGCTTGGGAGCTCCCCATTGGGATATGTTTGCACGCGGAATGCTTATTGGCCTTACCCGCGGAACCAAACGTTCGCATATTATCCGTGCCTGCATGGAAGCAATCGCCTATCAATCGAAGGATCTGCTGGATGCAATTTCCGCAGATGCAGGAGTGGAATTTCAAGAACTGCGGGTAGATGGCGGCGCCTGTGCAAATGAATTTCTCATGCAGTTTCAGGCTGATCTTATCGAAAAACCGGTTTGCCGGCCAGCGATAAGGGAAACTACTGCGCTTGGCGCCGCCTATTTGGCGGGGCTGGCTGTGCAGTTCTGGAGCAGCCCTGAAGAATTGAAAGCCTTTGGAAAAATTGAAAAGGTTTATACACCCAAAATGGAGGATTCTCAGCGGAAACGGCTGCTAAAAGGTTGGCACCGGGCAGTTGAGCGGGCAAAATGCTGGATTGATCCAGATGACGAAGAATGAACAAAAATAAAGAAACAGCTGCGGAGTGATTTCCTGCAGCTGTTTCTTTATTTCTTCTCTTTTTCCTTATAACTGGCAAGTGGGTTGCTCGATAGGGCCGCTTCTTTTTGCTTGCTCGAAACATGGGTATAAATCTCCGTCGTATTGAGGTTCGCATGGCCTAAAATTTCCTGCAGGACCTTTACATCCACCTCACCATACTGATACATCATTGTAGCTGCCGTATGGCGGAGCTTATGAGTCGAAAATCCCATATCAGAAAGACCGGCACGCTTCAAATGTTCGGTGATGATTTGCTGTATGCGCCGTTGGCCCAGCCGGTGTCCGGTTTGACTCAAAAAAAGGGCTTCTTTATCGACAATAGGAGTTTGCTGCCTGCGAAAAGCCAAATATTCCTTCATCGCATGCATGCAAGCCTCATTTAAATATAGAATCCGTTCTTTGTTTCCTTTACCCAAAACGCGAAGAGTGTTGTCCCGAAAACTGTTCTGGTTCAGACCGGACATTTCAGAAAGCCGCATACCGCAATTTAAAAACAGCGTCACCATGCAGAAATCACGCGGGTAAAAGGGATCGGATTGATCAAAAGCCCGTAGCAAATCATAACATTGCTCCAGGCTCAAATAGGTCGGAAGCGCCTT
>CAKXAF010000122.1:7213-7843 GCA_934869045.1 uncultured Nitrososphaerota archaeon
TTCCAGCTTTTCTACCGGATTTGTAGGAATCAGAGCGACATTATTGGTAAGGTATTTGTAAAACCCGCGAAGCGCGGAAACCTTTCGGGCACGGGTGCGGGCATTGTTTGATTTTTCAGAAAGCGTATAATTCAAAAACTCATAGACATCGGAAAGGGATACCTCTGCGATCATACTGAGCGGCAGATCCTGGATCGTGATTTCTTCCAGAGGAGTCTCTTCTGGAACCAATCCTTTATACTTTTTTAGAAATCGAAAAAAGGTGCGCAAATCGATGAAGTAACCTTCCACTGTAAGCTTTGAACGCCCCTTGATTGTCAGCATATAATAAAGATAGTCCCGCAGAAAGCCTGGGCATTCGGAATAATCGCTGGGTGTGTATGACATAGGCCCGAATTCCTCCTTCTTATTTCGCTAAATTTATATTTTGCGAAATTGACCCGAAAAAAACAACCCCGAAAGCCGCCGAAAAAGCTACTTGGAGTTACATTATACCACGCCGCCGCCCCATCCGTCAAGGGGAAACGCACAGCGGCGGCCCCGCTGGGCCGCTGCTGTGAAAAAAGCCCTGCGGGCGGCAGCCGCGCCAAGCGCGGCGGGCGGCTCCGGGCCGTAGGCCCTGCGCAGCGC
>CAKXAF010000123.1:0-926 GCA_934869045.1 uncultured Nitrososphaerota archaeon
CCCTTTGGGAATCAGGGTTTCCCGCCCTTCCAGATAACCGTTAATCCGATCAGGGTCTCCTGGTCCGGTATCGCAGACCCGCAGCAGAAGGCAATCTGTGCCAATTTCAGAGGTGACAAGGATTTTCAGGGGAGCCGTTACAGTTTCTCCCTGTCCAGTGTGAAAATGGAGAATCGCATTTTCTACCAGTGGCTGCAGAAGCATTTTCGGCACAGAATACATTTGAAGATCAGGAGAAATGCAGATAGAAACGGAGAATTCCCCAGGATATCGGAGCTCTTGGATTTTGCAGTATTCCCGTAGGTATTCCAGCTCGTCTTTCAAGGCCGTGTTCGATTCACCGCCGCAGATACTGTAGCGGAGCATCTTGGCCAGGGAAGTAACCATCAGTGAAATGTCCCGCTTTTTCTCGCACAGTGCGATCCAGTTGATGGAATCCAGGGTATTGAAGACAAAATGTGGGTTTATTTGCGCCTGAAGGGCCTGGATTTCAGCATTTTTTTGAAGCTGCATGGTGGTCTTGATGTCTGCCATCAGCAAAGAGATTCGCTGCATCATCTCATTGTAGCGCCGGAAGAGTATGCCGATCTCATCATTGCGGCATTTCTCCTCCGAAACCAGGATCGGACTCTGCGGGTCGTCTACCTTTTGGATCCGGGAGGTGAGATAGAGAATCGGCTTGGTAAAGTGATAGGTGAGAAAAGCCGTGACTGCCAAGCCGATGAGCACGGCAATGAACAGCTCCAGTCCAATCAGCAGACCCATCCCATTGAGGGAGCGGTAGATCTCTCTGGTTGGCACCAAGTAAAGCAGAGAAAGGCCGTTTCCAAGGCTCTTCTTGGCCCCATAAAAATCCGTGCCGTCCACCGAAAGAAACTGGAAAGCGGTCTGTGCCTGCAGCTGGGAAAATTCCTGCCGCTCTGAAA
>CAKXAF010000123.1:936-4821 GCA_934869045.1 uncultured Nitrososphaerota archaeon
TGCTGAAGTTCCAATGCTTCCCCGTTGGAACAGAGGATCTGGTCCTGATAGGCTAAATATACCTGGGAGCCTTCAAACACCGTGGACTGGGTCAGTACGGAACTGAGACGGGTGTGATTGACAGCGAAAACAAGCGTGCCCAGTTCACTCCCATGGTTTGAGTTGGCAAGATGAAGGTTCTGCACGGTCCGGGAGAAATAGATGACATTCGGCCGGTCCTCCAACACAAAGGAATAAAGGGAGCCGGAGAGCTGCTGAGACTGCTGGTACCAGGAACGGCCTGTAACGCTGTTTTCACTCTGGATGGAAACGGAGCCTGCGCGGGGATTTGACAGTCTCTCCGGCATTGTGTTGCCTAAATAAGAGGAAAGCCGATATTGGCCGGAAAGGTACAGTACGAAGTGGAAAGATACCGGCGAAGCGGAATAAGGGGCCTGAACATACCGGGTGATCTGGGAAGAGAGGGAAGAAACAGCAAAGGCGTCCAGTGTGTTGCCGGCATCGTTTTGGTTGAGAATTTCCGCAACAGACTGGTCGCCGGCCAGATAATAAGAAATGCGGTCCAATTCATCCAGCAGGCCCTGGACGTTATCGGCGCATGCCTGGATGAGCTGCTGCTGATCCGCGAGCACCTGGTCGCGCAGAACTCTGCGGAAATAGCTGTAACTCACAATCCCGGAGAGAAGAAGAACGCTGACAACCGCTGCAGTGATGCTGTAAAACAATTTTGTTCGGATACTGATAAATCTTTTCATGAGCTTTCCATAGGGGCCAACGTAATCCGGCGGAATTCCGTTGGTGTAATGCCATAGGTTTTTTTGAATATTTTCCCAAAATACTGCGGGTCAAGGTATCCGGTCATGCCGCTGACATCCTGCACGCGGAGGGAGGGATCCCGAAGCAGCTCCGCCGCTTTCTCCATTCGGAGATGGGAGACAAACTGGTTGATGTTCATCCCCTCTTTTGCACGGAACAGCGACCCGGCGTATACGGGAGAGATATGGAACTCCTGGGCGATTTTGGCGACAGAAAGATCTGCGTCACAGAAATGATCGGCGATATACTGTGAGATGGACAGGGCCAGCTTGTCAGAACTGGATACCTTTTGCAAGGAGAACTGGAGGGTATCCAGATAAAGCTGATAGGTGTAGCTGAGGATCTGCTGCTCCCCCTTCAGCGCTGACAGGGTGAGGATCGCCTCCTTTTTTGATCGGTCGGAAGAGCCTTTTCCCAGCCCAAGCCCCTGGAGATACCGGAAGAGCAGTGTGATCAGGTTCAAGCAATAGACCCGCAGATCGCTGATATACAGTCCGAGCTTTGGAATCTCTTTTTCAAAAAACTCCGAAATCTCTTCCACATCCGCACATTCCAATGCTTTGGAGACACGCTGCTGATCGCTTCCGTCCAAAAAACGCAGCTCGTAATACTGGCGTTCCTTTTGCAGCTCGCTGGAGATATCCCGAATATAGCCTGCCAGCTGCTCGAGGCTGTCCTCGCTCAACGGTTTGAGCAGATAGTGCCGCACGTGGTACTTCAGAGCGGACTGCGCATATTCAAAATCCGCATAGGCGCTCAGCATAATCAGCCGGACCCCGCTCATGGATTCACTGATGCGCCTTGCCAGTTCAAGGCCGTCCGTCCCAGGCATACGGATGTCAGTAATGACCAGGTCGGGCTGCAGTTCCCGTGTCAGCTGCCATCCGCTTTGACCGTCAGACGCTTCCCCGACGATGATGCAGTCCATATCCTCCCAAGGGAGAAGCTTTCGCAGACCCTGGCGGACAAAACGGTCATCATCCACAATCAAGACTTTCATGCTGTACCCCTCTCCGGCTTGGAAACGATTTTGCTTTCAATGGTGCCATTATACCTATTTTTCAAAAAGATGTCAACAGAAGAGAAGAAAAGCCTGTAAGAGGCACAAAATCCGAAGACATGTTCTTTGGCCTTCCGATAGGAGTTTTCCATTCGAAGAGCGCCGTACGTTTTTGCAATCGATTTGGAATGCGCCGCAGGAAACCCCGGGAAAACGGCAAAAGAAATAAAAAGCCCCCTTTCGTGCTGTCCGAAAGGGGGAGTGCGGATACCCGGCGTTTCAAAAGCGCCGGTTTCATCAGCCGTTTTCGCCTTTTTCAATTGCCGCGGTCATCTGATTGGTTTCCCGGATCCGCCGGTAGGTCTCCTCAGAGAATTTCGGACTGCGGTCATATCGAAACAGTCCGTTTTGCTCCTGCTCCACATCGTAGGGCTGAGTGTAGCAGAAAGCACAGATACGGGAATTTTCCAGGAGAACCTTCGTCACGCCGCAGTAGCGGTCGCAGACCTCCTCTTCGGATTTGGGCTGCTTGCCGTAGCCCCATCCGCCGGGAGCATCGGGGTTCCACCAGGTCCCGCCGTATTCGCTGACGAAGAGCGGGGTTTCGCCGTCCCACATGTCCAGCTTGGGGAAATGCTGGAAGCAGCGGCCTTCCTCCGTGTGAGCGTAATGTTCCGCGTAGACGGCAGGATCCTGCTCGTAATCGTGAATGTCGTAAAGATCGGTTTTTCCACAGTGGATGTATCCGCTGGTGTCAATGACTGGCCGGGTGGGATCGCTGCGTTTGGTCATCTCATAGAGGATGCGGGTGATGTCCAGCCGATCCTCCGGACGGGTTTCGTTGAGCGGGCACCAGCCGACGATGGCGGGATGGTTGAAGTCCCGGTCTACCGATTCCAGCCATTCGGGCAGATAAACGCTCAGCGCCTCCGGTTTGCTGAGATCGATGCCCCAGCTTGGGTACTCGCCCCAGCAGAGGTAGCCAAGCTGGTCGGCCCAGTAGAGAAAGCGGGACTCGAAGACCTTCTGATGCAGACGGGCGCCGTTGAAGCCCAGGGCCTGGCAACGGGTGATGTCCTCCTTCAGCGCTTCATCGCTGGGAGCGGTGTAGATGCCATCGGGATAGAAGCCCTGGTCAAGAACCAGCCGCTGATAGACCGGCTTGCCATTAAGGTAGACACCCTTCCGGCGGACCTCTACGTCCCGGAGGCCGAAATAGCCGGAAATGGCGTCTTGATACCCTGGTCCGGACAGGGTTAGCTTCAGATCGTAAAGGATGGGGCTGCCCGGCTCCCACAGTTCAACCTTGGAGAGCGGCAGTTCCAAAAGCGTGCAGGGGCCGGCAGATGCGGAAACGGCTCCTGCTTCCTCTCCGTGCAAAGCGGCGGAGGCAGTCACCACCGCGTCCCGGGTGCAGCCTTCAACGGAAATTTTCAGCGTGATTTTTCCGTTGCGCCGGTCGGGGATGACCCGGTAGGAGGATAGGTAGGTAGCGGGGGTCCACTCCACCCAGACCGTCTGCCAGATGCCGGTGGTCCGAGTGTAGTCGCAATCGTGAGAGCGGAGCAGGCTGCTTTGTTTGCCGCGGGGCTGTTTCCAGCTCCGTACATCGTCCTCCGCCCAGAGCACGACCTTATTTTCGCCGGCCCGGGCAGCCTTGGTGATATCCAGTGCGAAAGAGGTATAGCCGCCCTGATGCCCGCCGCATTCGACATCGTTGACCCAGACCGTACAACGGTAATCCACTGCGCCGAAATGCAGCAGAACCCGACCATTCAGGGCTTCATCCGGAAGGGTGAAGGTTCGTTTGTACCAGACTGCCGGGATAAAATCCGTAAAGCCGATGCCGGAAAGGGCGCTTTCCGGGCAGAAGGGGACCAGGATCGTCCGGTCAAAATGCTCCTCCAGCTGATAATTCCGTTCCCGCCCGCTGTTTGAAAAATCAAAGGAAAACTCCCATTCGCCGTTCAGGTTCAGAAACGCATCCCGGACCATCTGCGGACGGGGATATTCCGGCCGCGGAACAGGAACGGGCATCTTCTGTTGATTCATAGCTGTCACTCCTTAAT
>CAKXAF010000123.1:4831-7677 GCA_934869045.1 uncultured Nitrososphaerota archaeon
CCTTAATTGAATATATAAGTTTAATAAAAAGAGACTGTATTTTCTGCATATCTGCATTATATCCCCTGCATTTCATTTTGTCAATTGCTTTTTAAAATTTTTTATTGCTTGACTATTAAACTAAAATGTTGTATTATTGAATGCGGAGGTGTGTGACAGATGAATGATCATATGGAGATCCGGACCGCACCGGAAAATGCCGCGTTTTTTGAAGCGCTGGGATCCGGTACCCGGCTGCAGATCCTGACCATGCTGGCGGACGGCCCGCGCAGTATCAGCGATCTGGCAGAGGCGATGAAGCTGTCCGTGACCATCACAGCGCGCCACATCCGCCAGCTGGAAGAGGCGGGAATCGTCCGGACTGTCCGTGTTCCCGGAAAGCGGGGGATGCAGCGAAGGTGCGAGTTGGCGATTTCCCGGTGCACAGCGGTCTTTGGAGATCCGCGTCCGGAGCCGGGCGTTCAGCGCCTGTCCATTCCAGTGGGGCAGTACTGCGACTATGACGTTGCCCCGACCTGCGGTCTTGCGTCGGTGAAAAAGCAGATCGGCATCACCGACGATCCCCAGTATTTCAGCAGCCCGGAACGCCTGGAGGCGGGGATCCTCTGGTTCGGATCCGGGTATGTTCGGTATCCGATTCCGGGATACCTCTTCCGGAACCAGCCGGTCAGAGAACTGCGTATTACGCTGGAGCTCTGTTCCGAGTACCCGGGCTTCCGGAAGGAGTGGCCGTCGGATATCGCCTTTTCGCTGAATGGGCGGGAAATCGGGACCTTTACCTCTCCGGGGGATTTTGGTGTTCCACACGGCGTGTACACCCCAGGCGCCGGCCAGCACCGCGCCCGCCCAAGCTCCTGCACAGAACACGAGGATGACCGCACAGTACCGAAGCGCCGCACGGCCCGCCGTTTTGTCGCCGTGTGCCCAGGCGAACACATGCTCGCCTGCACTGCGCAAATTGCCCGTGCACATCGTTGTGGCATAAGGCAGGCCCCTCGTGCGCCGAAAACTGTTCACCTGCAGAGAGCAGATGAACGAAACCGTCACATTCACCACAGCGTCCGGCACGCTCCGCGGCACGAATCCCACCGCAAAAACCAGTATTGCCTCCGCCAGCAGCACCACGTGCTGCCAAGCGATATGCTGTGCGTTCGTCAGGCGCGCCTTGAGCCATTCCGTGACGATCACCCCTGCCAAAAACGCCGCTATGGGCAGAAGATAATAAAAGGCCCGCCCGTCCCGCCGGGCGGCGTACAGGGCCATCAGCACCATATTGCCTGTCTGCGCGTTGGCGAACACTCCTCCCCGCAGAAGATAGGTATATGCGTCCAGAAAGCCGCCGGTAAAAGCCAGGCACAGCCCCACACGCAGCATCTCGTGCGCCGGGGCGCGCTCCAATGTTTCGCCTTCACGCCGCAGAAATGCGGCAATGGCATGCAGCATACTGTTCTCCCCTCTCTGGCGGGCCGTGCCCGCCGCTTGCAGACATCATTATAGCACCTTCTTTCCAAAAGAAAAGCGCCTTGAATATGATATTGTTTTTCGCAAAGCTTACTTGACATTTTTTGCAAAGCAAACTATACTAAAAGTGCAAAGCCTGCTATACAAAGGAGAACATGTCCCATGAAGACGAAAATCCCGGAACTGCGCCGTGCGCGCAGGCTGTCGCAGGAGGAGCTTGCCCAGGCCGTGGGTGTGACGCGCCAGACCATTACCTCCATCGAGGTGGGCAAATACACCGCATCTCTGCCTCTTGCCCACAAGCTGGCGCGGTATTTTGGGCTTGCGATTGAGGATGTGTTCGACTTCAGCGACCTGGATGGGGAGGAATGAATGATGATGGAACAGATCACCCTGGAGCAGTTCCGGGGAACAGTGCGCATACGCCTTCGGCTGCTGCGCGTCTTTATCCTTCTGTGCGCCGCAGCGGTGTTCTGCGCGCACTTTTGGGGCCACCGGGGCGGTGTGCCGGGCGCTCGGTTTCCTTATTATGCCGACCTGCTCACCGGCGCGCTTTCCGCGCTGGGCATCTCCGCCGCTTTTATTTGCATCCGCCTTACAAAAATGCTTCGTGACGACGTGCTGCTGCATAAGATGTATACGAAGGCCACCGACGAGCGCGAAGCCCTTTTATGGCAGAAGGCCGGACGGCAGGCGTTCTGGGTCGTTGTGCCCGGGCTCGTGCTTGCGGCGCTGGCCGCGGGCTACTGGAGCGCCACGGTATGCATGACGCTGCTGGGCGCGGCTTTGTTCACGGCCGTCACCACCAAGGCGCTTCGGTTTTATTATATGCGAAAATTCTGAAAGGGGCGTCCGGCATGAACGGCATCGAGGATCGTGTCACTTCCCTGCTCACCTGGGGCCTGCCCCTGGGCGCGCTGGCCTTCTGCGCCAGCCTTGTGCTGGCATGGTTCGGTGCGCCGGATGGATTCTGGCGCGGCTTTTGGGAGGGAGCGGCAGCTGTGCTCGTGGTTGCGGGGCTTGCCGCGCGGCTGTGGCGCAGCTTCCGCACGCGGGGAAAATAACACCAGCAAAACAGGCGGCCCGGAGCATTTTCCGGGCCGCCTGTTTTTTCGTTTCATCCTCTGCCGTCCGTTATTCCACGGCGAACTGGCTGTTGTACAGGTTTGCGTAAAAGCCCTGCTTCGCCAGCAGCTCGGCATGCGTTCCCTGTTCGATGATATGCCCGGCATTCATCACAAGGATACGGTCCGCAGACTGGATCGTGGACAGCCGGTGCGCCACCACAAAGCTGGTGCGTCCCTGCATCAGCTTTTCAAACGCCTGCTGCACCAGCATTTCGGTGCGGGTGTCGATGCTGGATGTTGCTTCGTCCAGTATGAGCA
>CAKXAF010000124.1:0-6464 GCA_934869045.1 uncultured Nitrososphaerota archaeon
CCTATTGACCAAGGGGGATGACTGCATCGGACAGAAATGTTATGCAGCCCTGCAGGATCAGAATGCTCCCTGCGAATTCTGCACCCTGAAAACACACATTCCCGATGGGGAGGAGCACCGGATGGAAATCCGCCGGGATGGCCGCTTTTTCGCCACTCATTTTCGGGAAACCACCTGGAACGGGATTCCAGCCTACGCCGAGTACATTCGGGAAATCACCGAGGAAGTCAAAACCCGCAAAGAGAAAGAGCGCCTGGAGCAGTATTTCCAGACGGTCGTCAAAAATCTGCCCGGCGGCGTCGCCGTAATTCGCTGTGAAGCGGGTGGAGCTGTCCGGCCGGAGTTCCTGTCCGACGGCTTTGCGGCGATGACCGGCATGACGCTGGAGGAAGCCTGGGACCTGTACCGCATTGACGCTATGGCCGGCGTGCATCCGGACGATGCGCTGCATGTAAAAGAGCAGATGACCGCCTACATTTCTGTAGGCGGCAGCCACTGTGAGATCGTATACCGTCTGTTGAGCCGTTCCGGCGGCTATATCTGGGTGAAGAACACCCTTTCCCTGATTCAGAACGAGGGCGGGGAAAGCTGTATCTACGCATTTTATCATGATATTACCAGGGAGCGGGAGGAACGGGAACAGTTTCGCAGGCAGTATAATGCCCTGATCGTACAGCACTCCCAGATGCCGGGTCCCAATGCGCTGATTGTCGGTCACTGCAATATCACCCAGAACCGAATCCTGGAAATTATCGATTATACCGGAAGCGACCCTCTGGGACGCTTCGGCTCGACCCGGGAGGATTTCTTCGCCGGCCTTGGAAGCCTGATCACCGACCCGGAAGAGCGGAAAGCGTTTCAGAACACCTATCAGAATGCGTCGGCGCTGGCCGCCTTCCGAAAAAATGATCTGGAGCAGATTCAGGAGTGCTTTGTCCAACTTCCCAATGAGGCCAAAGGACGTTACGTCCGCTTTCGGATGAACATGGTCGCCACCCCGGACAGCGGGGATGTCACCGGCATCCTGACAGTGACCGATATTACCCAGCAGACAGTAGAGGACCGTATCCTTCATCAGATGTCTGTAGCCAACTGTGACCTCATCGCGGATGTCGACCTGCTGGAAGACCAGTATGTGATCCTCTCCGGAAAGGAGCCTTTCCCAAAACAGGGGACCCATTCCCAGCGGATCGCCTCTCTGATTCAGACGCAGATCATCCCCAAGGACCGGGAGCGAACCGCGCAGATGCTGGATAAATACTACATGCTCCAGCGTCTTCAGAAGGAAGGCGCCTATTCCTTTTCGTATTCCATCACCGGCGAAAAGGGGGAAATCCTCACCAGAAATCTGACCGTATCCGCCGTGGATCTGCGGCTGGGAAGGGTCTGTTTCGCCCGGGCAGACATCACCAGCTCTGTGCGTGAGCAGCAGGGGCTGCTTAATATGATCGCCTATACCTTTGAACTGGCCTGCTTTATTGACCTTGGAAGCAGAGCCTTGACAATGTATACCCGCAAGACCGTTCTACAGAATCTTTCACCTTACCAGATCGACGATTACGATCAAACGATTGAGGAACTGGTTCGGCATCATTGTGAGGAGGAGGACCGCCAGAACGTTCGCAACTGCCTTCTTCTGGAACACCTTGTGGAGGGCCTTTCCAAGGTTCCGTCTGGTTATGATTTCGTATTTCCCTATATCTCCGGCGGGAAGCAGCGCTACAAACAGGTGATCGTCCTTTGGGGCGGTGAAACCCGTCAGACAGTCTGTCTTGTCCGGGCAGATGTGACCGATATGCTGACCTCCGAACGTCAAACCCAAAAGGCGCTCGAAAGCGCGCTGGCCCAGGCCAAGGAGGCCAATCGGGCAAAGAGCGACTTCCTTTCAGCCATGAGCCATGATATCCGCACACCGATGAACGCCATCATGGGTATGACAGCGCTGGCCGTCGCACATATAGACGACCAGGCCCGGGTATCGGACTGCCTGCAGAAAATATCCGTATCTTCCAAGCATCTTCTCAGCCTCATCAATGATATCCTGGACATGAGCAAGATTGAACGTTCCAAAATCGCGCTGCACCATATGCGGATTGCTCTTCCGCAATTCATGGATCAGCTTTCCACCATGATGGCTCCCCAGGCAAGAGCCGCCGGGCTGGACTTCCGCATGAGACTTGAGGGGGTCCGCCATGGATATTTTTATGGGGATTCCCTCCGGATCAATCAGATTCTCATCAACCTCTTGAGCAACGCCATCAAGTTCACCCCTTCCGGCGGCCGCGTGGAATTTACCGCGGAGGAAATTCCGCCTCTCCAAGCCGGGCAGGTCCGTTACCTTTTTACTGTCCGCGACACTGGGATCGGCATGACGGAGGATTTTCTTACTCGCATATTTGAGCCTTTTTTCCGTGGGCGCAATGTGTCGGATATTGAAGGCACCGGCCTTGGCCTTAGCATCACCAAGGGCCTTACCGATCTCATGGATGGAAAGATCACCGTGGAAAGTCACCCCGACCGGGGCACGGTCTTCCAGGTGGAACTGGAGCATCAGATCGCCCCGGAGCAGGATTCTGCCTGTGCGGCAGCGGACCTATCGGCTTTCTCTAAGCTGTCTGGAAAAAATCCGCTGGCCGGTCGGCGTTTTCTGGTTGCGGAGGACAACAAAATCAATGCGGAAATTCTCTGCGGACTTCTGGAAATGTATGGCGCAGAGTCCGAGGTGAGAAGCGATGGGGCCTTGACGGTAGAGGCATTTCAAACTGTGGAGCCGGGAACCTACGACGCCATTCTCATGGACATCCTAATGCCCTGCATGAACGGCTATGAGGCGGCCCGGGCCATTCGGAACCTGAAACGGCCCGATGCGAAAACCATTCCGATTGTGGCTATGACCGCCAATGCCTTTGCTGAGGATGTGCAGGCTTCCGTGGATGCCGGAATGACGGCCCATGTGGCGAAGCCGGTGGATCCGGAGCTGCTTCGCACGGTTCTGACCGATATTTTGGAAGGGGCTAAAAAAGGCCCCTTTCCCCAGCCCGCCGAGGGACGCCATAGGCAGGGCAGGGTGAAATTTTGATGTGTTTCGTTCAGAAGCTGAAGGCCCGTCTTACAGACGGGCCTTCTTTATCTTGACGGATTTTTATCCCAGTGAAATTCCAAACAGCCGCAGGGTATTCTCCCGGGCCGCGTCCACCAGCTCCTGAACAGGGATGCCTTTGATTTCCGCCGCCCGTTCCGCCGTGTGGGCGATCATCGGCGACCAGCACCGCTTTCCGCGAAAAGGGACCGGCGCCATGTAGGGGCAGTCCGTCTCCAGCAGCAGCCGGTCCAGCGGCACAGCCGCGCAGGCTTCCGCGGGCTTCCGTGCGTTTTTGAAGGTCAGTACCCCGGTGAACCCGACGTACAGCCCCATCCTCACCACTTCCCGCGCCGTTTCTGCGGATCCGGAAAAGCAGTGCATTACCCCTCGCACTGGGTGCTCCCGCAGGATGTCCAGGGCGTCCTTTGCCGCGTCCCGGACGTGGAGGATCACCGGCTTGTCCAGCCGGCGCGCCATTTCCAGCTGCGCAATAAAAACGCGCTTCTGGATATCGCGGTCCGGTTCAGGCCAGTAGTAGTCCAGCCCAATTTCGCCGATGGCCACCACCTTGGGCCGGGCCAGCAGTTCCTCGATCTCTGCGAGCCCTTCCTCGGTGCAGAGATCCGCGTGTTCCGGGTGATAGCCGGCGGCTGCCCAGACCGTTTCATGCCCGGCGGCCAGCGCCGCAGAGTTTCGGGAGGACTCCAGACAGCATCCGATATCGAGAACGCCGCAGACACCCCGATCCGGCAGCTCCGCAAGGAGTTCTTCCCGATCCTCATCAAAGGACGTGTCGCCATAGTGAGCGTGAGAGTCGAAAATTCCGTGAATCACTGCGCGCCTCCTCAGTGGATCCGGCTTCCGGCCGGGACGGACGAGTCGACGAACAGTACCTTCACATCGTCCTCGGAGCAGTCGGCTGCCAGGATCATTCCATTGCTTATCTCGCCGCAGAGCTTGGCAGGCTTCAGGTTGGAAACAAGAATAATCTTTTTCCCAACCAGTTCCTCAGGCGCGTACCATTGGGAGATGCCGGAAAGCACCTGCCGCTCCCCATTGCCGTCGTTGACCAGGAGCTTCAGCAGCTTCTTGGATTTTTTCATCTTCTCGCAGCTGAGCACCTCGGCCACCCGCAGCTCCACCTTGGAAAAGTCCTCGATGCCGATTTGGGCCACACCCTCCACGGACTCTGCCTTTTTCTCTGCGGCGGGCGTCTCTTTAGCGGCTGCTTCCGCCTTGGCGGCGGCAATCTGCGGTTCGACGATCTCTTTTTGAATCCGTTCCATCATTTTCGTCTCGTCGATACGGGCGAAAAGCGCCTTGGCCTCGCCGACCTTACGCGCCGGGGCGGCGCCGAAGGTCTTCAGCGAATCCAGCCCGGCGGCGGGGGAGCCGATCTGCTCCAGAATGGAAGCGCTGGTGTCCGGCAGGAAGGGCGCCAGCAGCGCGCCGATGAACCGGATGGACTCCATGAGGTTGGAGAGCACCGTTTTCAGCCGGGGCAGAGAAGCCTCGTCCTTAGCCAGTACCCAGGGGGCTGTTTCATCGATATATTTGTTGGACCGCTGGGCCAAGGCGATAATTTTCTGCAAAGCGTCGGCGGTGCGGTATTCCTCCATGGAGGAAAGGACTCCGGCCGCCGCGGAAAGGGCCGCGTCCTTCAGCTCCAGATCCAGAGAGTCCTCGACGGAGGCCCCGTTGATTTCGCCGCCGAAATATTTGTTGGCCATGGCAACCGTGCGGTTTACCAGATTGCCCAGGGTATTGGCCAGTTCGGCGTTGTACTTGGTGATGAACGCCTCGTAGGTGATGCTTCCGTCCTGGGCGTAGGGCATGGCGGCCAGCATGTAATACCGCACTGCGTCCACGCCGAAAAGCCGCACCATGTCGTCGGCGTAAATGACGTTTCCCTTGGATTTGCTCATCTTGTCGGCGGCAAAGAGCATCCACGGATGTCCGAATACCTGCTTGGGCAAAGGAAGCTCCAGGCTCATCAGGAAGATGGGCCAGTAGATGGTGTGGAACCGCAGGATGTCCTTGCCAATGACATGGACGTCGGCGGGCCAGTATTTTCCGAAGTTCTCCCCCCGGCACCCATCGGGGTCGTAGCCCAGAGCGGTGATGTAGTTTGTCAGCGCGTCCAGCCAGACGTATACCACGTGCCGCCCGTCAAAGTCCACCGGAATGCCCCACTTGAAGGAGGTGCGCGAAACGCAGAGATCCTGCAGGCCGGGCTTGAGGAAGTTGTTGATCATTTCTTTTTTCCGGGATTCCGGAACGATAAAGTCCGGATGTTCCTCGATATACCGCATCAGCTTGTCCTGGTATTTGCTCATCCGGAAGAAGTAGGCTTCCTCCTTGGCCTCCTTGACCGGCCGGCCGCAGTCGGGACAGCAGCCGTCCTTCAGCTGGCTCTCCGTCCAGAAGGACTCGCAGGGGGTGCAGTACATCCCGCTGTATTCGCCTTTGTAGATGTCGCCCTTCTCGTACATTTTTTTGAAAATCTTCTGTACGGCCTTTTCATGGGAATCATCGGTGGTGCGGATGAAATAATCGTAGCTGGTGTTCATCACGTCCCAGATCCCGCGGATCTGCCCGGCGACCTGGTCGACGTACTCCTTGGGAGAAATACCGGCGGCCCCGGCGTATTCCTCGATTTTCTGGCCATGCTCGTCGGTGCCAGTGCAGAAAAACACGTCGTACCCCTGGAGCCGCTTCATCCGCGCGATGGCGTCGGTCAGCACGATTTCGTAGGTGTTGCCGATATGCGGTTTCCGCGAGGCATAAGCGATGGCGGTGGTGATGTAAAACGTTTTCTTTTCCATAATAAAAATCCTTTCTGAGCGGCAGGCGGTTCGGCCTACCATCTTTTTAAATTTCTCTGGTGCTTTTTCAAATAGGCTTCCCGCAGCTCCTCCACCGAAAGCCCGTAGCAGAGCATCACGTCGTTGAAATACATCAAAACGTCGCACAGCTCCTCTGTAAAGTGCTCCCTGGTGGCGCTGTCCTCCATGATCCGCCGATTTCCATCCTTTTTGATGATGTCCGCCGCTTCTCCCAGCTCGATCATCAGCCACAGCAGCTTGTTTTTTCCGGTTTCCGGCGTCACAGGCTCCCATTGGTCCTTGTATTTTTCCTGCAGCTCTCTTTGGATTTCCTGCATTTCCCGAAATCCCAAATCCTCCATGATGCTCTCCTCCCTTAATTTTCGTATTTCTACCGCACCTGCATATAGTAGTCCAGAATCACCGCCCCATCGGCAGGATCCGGCGTGGTGAACCGGGGACAGGCGTAGACCTCCATGCAGAAGGAGTCAGGCGCCAGCCCCAGCTTCTCCATTTCTGGCAGCAGCAGGTCGTTCTCCATAGCGTAGATTTCCGGT
>CAKXAF010000124.1:6474-7644 GCA_934869045.1 uncultured Nitrososphaerota archaeon
CGTCCCGCCGCCGCTCGGCACGCTGGAACATCCCGAAAGGCAAAGCCCTCCGGCGCCGGAGTCCCCGGCCGCATCAGCATCCCTGCCAGGCAGGTAAAGGAGCCGTCCTCCCGGAGATCGCCCATCCATCCGATATAGGCGTCCCTGGCGTCGTCCAGAATTTCCTGGTATTGCGCGTCCTTCATCGCCTCCAGAACCGGAAACGTGCCGTCCGCAAAGCATTTCCTCCAAAATTCCGGAATTGGGTTGGCCCCATAGGGCGATACCGTCAGCGCTTTTCCCATCATTCGGAAAGCGGGAAGCTCCATCATCTGAAACTGTATAAGCTCCGCCATTCATATCCCTTCTTTCTTCAAAATGGAAGTATACATTTTTACAGGAAGCATTCCATTTCATTCCCTTTTTCAACAAACCCGCATTGTTCGTATATCCGTTTTCCGCACACGCTGCTGCTGAGCCATAAGCGCTTGATGGAAGCATCTGAAGCGTACCGGATGATTTCTTTGACGATTGCTGTCGCAAATCCCTGCTTTCGGAAGGCCGGGCAGGTATAGATGTTGAACAGATCCCCTTCCTTTCCGGTCGGATTCTCCTGATAGGGGGCGCGTTCAAACAGGGATAGCGAGCCGATTGCCGCAAGCTGTTCCCCATCGGGCACTCCCCAGGTGACCAGGTCTTTCCCGGTGTGGGCGAAATAGTAGGCCCTGGTCGCAGCCTCCAGCCCGTGCGGATTGGTATCATCGGCGACTTCCCCCAATTCCTTGAACAGCAGCAGCCTTAGACGCCAAAACTCAGCTGCGGACTCCCTTCCCAGTTGGATTATTTTCATGCGGAACCGTTCTCCTTTCCTCGGACGCCCTGCGGCTTTCAGGCTGCTTTTCAAAGATATCGGGCAAAGGACGCAACATAAGGCCGGCGCCGTTCCGGTGCATTCTCTTTTAACCAGCGATAGACTTTTTTCAGCGCCTCATCCTCGTGAAAAGTGCATTCACCGGGGGAGAAGAGTTTTGCCTGCATCTTGAAAATATCCGCAGAGCAGTCTGCGCCGCGAATAAAATGCTTCAGATTTGCGGAAAAGAGCTTCAGTACATGGTCATATCGGTTGTTAAGGGCTCTTAACGCTTGCTTGGAAACGTTAGCGCAGTGGGGATCGGCAGTGGAGGAAAGGTC
>CAKXAF010000125.1:0-4141 GCA_934869045.1 uncultured Nitrososphaerota archaeon
GTTTGCACGTTGTGAACCGCAGCTTCATGGTGGTGATGCTCTTCACAGATGTTTTCCGGGAAGCAGTCAAGGTGGTGCTCCATAACGGTCCTCCTTTTATAAATACATATTCATAAAAACATATGAGCAATTGTTCATGTATAGTATAAAATGTTTATCCCCTGCTGTCAAGAGGTTTTTTTAGAAAGAGTAGATTTTAGAAACTTGCATAAAAAAATATTTATATTAAGAAGGATTCGATGAAAAAAAACGTATACTTCCTTGACAAAAGAAAGACAAAGAATGAATATGTACAAAAGGAGTGAAGAAAAACCGGATAGTTCACACAAAAGTACTATTGAAAAACAGAAGCAAGTGGTATATGATAAGTATACCCGTTGCAAAGAGAACTTTTTTTGCCAGTTAGGGTTTTGATCAGAGGCAGGAGGTGCAACACGGAAATGGATAACATCATTCAGCAAATATTGGAGATTGATGCAAAAGCGCAGCAAAAACTACAACAGGCTTATGCGCAGCGTGACGAGCAGAAAAGTCAGATAGATGCGGACGCGCAGAAGGCGGCAGATGCGCTTCGGCTGAAATGTGAAAGCCGGATTCAAAGGATCTATGACAGCGAAAAGCAGGAAGCGGAGGCTCAAATTGCAGCAATCCGCCGTGATACGACGGATCGGCAGGCCGCTATGGAAGCGCATTTTCAGGAAAATCAGGCAGCCTGGATCCATGAAATCGTCGATGCTGTTTTAAGGGTGTAGACTGCCTGAATCCCTTGGAAAGGAACGGTCGATATGCTACGCTTATATTCGGGTAATGCGATTTTGGCGAAAATCCGTGCGATTTTCGGCAAACGCCTCACCAGGGCGGACTATGCGCAGATGGCCCGGAAACGGGATGTCGGCGAGGTAGCGGCGCTTTTGAAGGAAAACACCTCCTATCAGGCCACTTTGAAAAATGTCAGCGAGACAACGGTCCATCGCGGCCAGCTGGAAACGCTTCTGAAAAAGGATATTTTTTATAAGTATTCGGTTCTGCGCAATTATGACGCGTCAGATAATGGATTTTACGATTTTATTATCGTACGGCTGGAAATCGATGAGATTCTGCGTTGCCTGATGCTGATGCGCTCTCGGGAATCAACGGATTTTGTTGTTGATATGCCGGCATTTCTTTTAAACCATACCTCGTTTAATCTGATGGATTTGGCACGTGTAGCGGATTATCGCTCCCTTCTGGATTGTCTGGAACATACGCCCTATGCCGGAGTGCTCAGGCCGTATCTGCAGACAGAGGACGGGGAAGTGGATCCGTGGGAAGTGGAGCACGCGCTATACTGCTACTACTACGGCTTCCTGCTCGGGGAAATTGAAAAGCAGTTCCGCGGCCAGACCCGGGAGCAGCTCCGGAAGGTCGTTTTGGCAGAGGTGGAAGCGAAAAATATCCAGCTGATTTTCCGGCTGAAGTTCTACTACGGATTGGATGCTGTTCGGATCAGGGGTTATCTTTACCCCTATCACTACCGGTTGAAGGGACAGCGGCTGGAGGCTGTCCTTGCGGCCGAAGATTATGCCGGTATGCTGGCGGCGCTTGATTTTCTGTCCCAGGAGAGTTGGCAGCGGCCGGAGGAGGACGGAATAGAACCGTATACGCATTTGCTCTGTTACCGGCTGGAAAAGCGGCTTCTCCGGTTCACGACCAATGCGCCGGTGGCCATGTATACCTTCCTGGCTCTTCGGGAGATTGAGGTAGCCAACATCGTCACCGTCATCGAAGGTGTTCGGTATCAGATACCCCAGGAAGAAATTTTAAAAATGCTGATTTTATAATATCATTCCAAAGGTGGTGTTCCCCTAAAATGGCAATTGAAAAGATGCGTTTGGCGAATATCGTCGGCAATCTGCCGGATTTGGACGAGACGTTGCTGCATTGTATTCGAAGTGAAGTCTTTTTCCCGGAAATGGCCATTAATACGATGGACAAGTCCAGCGGTTTTGCGGCGCTGACCGGGGAGAACCGGTATGCTGCGCCTCTAAAGCAGCTGTACGATCTGGCGGAGGACGTTCATGCGGATCTGGCACAGGCGGAACCGGCTGCGGATTTTACCTGCGATAAGGCGGTGGAAGAAGTGGCGCGGATCTGTGAGGAGACCTCCAGTCTTGCGGCGGAGCAGCGCCAGCTGAAGGATCTTATCAGCCAGCATGAGCAGGCGTTGGTGCAGATCCAGCATCTATGTGGGCTGAATGCGAATTTTGACGATCTGTTCGCTATGAACTATGTAAAGATCCGCTTTGGCCGTCTGCCGGCTGACAGTTATCCCAAGCTAGCGTTTTATGAGAACAAGACGTTCTTCTTTTTCGCCTTTGACCATGACGATGAATTTTACTGGGGCGCCTATTTTGTGCCGGCGACCAAGGTTACGGTGATCGACGACCTGTTCAAGTCTCTCTATTTTGAGCGGACGCGGGTCCCCGATTACATCCACAGCACGCCGGAGAATGCACTGAAATCGGTTTCCGAGATGCTGGACCAGGAAAAGAAGCGGCTGGAAGAGGTGCATGAAGCGCTCTCTCGTATCTGTGAGACGGAAGGCGCGGTTATGAACCAGGCTTTTACGGTTCTGAAAGCCTTTTCTGATACCTTTGCGCTCCGAAAATATGTAGCGGTAGTAAACAACCGCTTTTACTTAGAAGGCTTTGTGCCGGTTTCGGAAGAAAAGCGGTTCGTTGCGGAGCTTAACGAGATCGATACGGTTTCCTGTGTTCTCAAGCCGGACGGCGCCAATCCTTCCTTGATTCCGCCGACCCGGCTTCGGAACGGGCGGTTCTCCCGGCCTTTTCAGATGTTTGTGGAGATGTACGGTACCCCCGGCTATCATGATTTTGACCCGACATTTCTGGTTTCCATTACCTATACGCTGATGTTCGGCATTATGTTCGGTGACTTGGGCCAGGGACTGGTTCTGAGCTTGGCGGGACTGGCACTGGCACTCAAGACCAAATGGAAGGATTTTGGGAAAATCATGATGCGGCTGGGCATATCCAGCATGGTATTCGGCTTTGTATACGGCTCGGTCTTTGGCCTGGAGCATCTGCTGGATCCCTTCTGGCAGATGTTTGGGTTTGAGTCGAAGCCCATCGAAGTCTTTGATCCCAACGTCACCAATGTCCTTTTGCTGGGAGCAATCGCTGTGGGCGTTTGCTGCATCGTTATCGCTATGGGTATCAACGTCTATCTGGGATTCAAATACAAAAATTACGAAAAAGCGATTTTCAGCCAGAACGGCATTGCGGGTATGCTGGTCTATGTGGGCGCGGTAGCGGCGGTGGCGCTGCTAATGATGTTCAACATCAACGTCCTGAATCCATGGTTTATCCTGTTTGTGATTGTGATTCCGCTGTTGTGCATCTTTTTCAAGGAACCCCTTGGAAAGTTCGCCGCCCGGCACAAGGATATCCGTCCGGAAGGCGGGATGGGCGCTTATATCACCGAAAACATCTTTGAGATGATCGAATACCTCCTCAGCTACCTTTCCAACACCATGAGCTTTTTACGCGTCGGCGGCTTTGTCCTTTCCCACGCGGGCATGATGGCAGTAGTTATGGCGCTGGGCGAGATGTTCAGCGGCGCGGGAAATGTCGCTGTATTGGTGGTCGGCAACGTTTTCGTCATGTGCCTGGAGGGATTGATCGTCGGTATCCAGGTCCTGCGCTTGGAGTTTTACGAAATTTTCAGCCGTTTCTACAGCGGCGACGGCAAGCCTTATGAACCCGCGGCGATTTCTTATGAAACCGACCGCTCCAACTAATCTGAATTTAGGAGGAATTCCCTATGAAAACCGTACTGCTGTTTGTCCTTCCCCTGATTGCTCTGCTTCTGACCGCGACGCCCCTGATTCCGGTGTTCCGAAAAATGGTGACCGGCAAGCAGGCCAAGCATCGCCTGATTGCCAATCTGTGCAGCTTTTTTGGTGTCTGTCTGCTGGCGGTGCTGCTGCCCACCGGCGGGATGGTTTCTGCTGCGGCTGAAACCGGAGCCGTCGCCGCCAGCTCTGCCGGCATGGCGTATCTTGCCGCCGCACTCTCCGCCGGCCTTGCCTGTATCGGCGCGGGCATTGCCGTTGCATCCGGTGCTTCCGCTGCAATTGGGG
>CAKXAF010000125.1:4151-7576 GCA_934869045.1 uncultured Nitrososphaerota archaeon
CGCTGATTTTCGTTGTTCTCGGCGAAGGTATCGCCATCTACGGGCTGCTGATCGCAATTTTGATCCTCAACCGCGTATAAGCTTTCCGTTTTACAGGAGGGGAGTGGCCCAGATGCGTATGTTTGTAATCAGCGACAACAATGATACCTGTGTCGGGATGCGCCTGGCCGGGATTGAAGGGGTCGTGGTCCACGAATACGGCGAGGTCCGGGAACAGCTGGATATGGTGTGCCGCTCCGAGGATATCGGGATCGTGTTGATGACCAAAAAGCTGATCACCCTCTGCAAGGACGTGGTCTATGATATCAAGCTGAACCAGAAGCGCCCGCTGATCGTGGAAATTCCGGACCGGCATGGGGATTCGGATATCGGCGATTCCATCACCAGCTATATCCGGGAAGCAGTCGGTATTAAGATATAACCTGTCCGGAACGCAATTCAACAAAGGAGGTATTTCCATGCCGAATGTGAACGAAAGGCTGGCCCGGTTTGAAAAAGCCGTATTTTCCGAAGTGGAGAATAAGGCCTGTGAAATCCTTTCCGAGGTCGATGTCTATAAAGAAGAAAAGCTCGCCGGTGTTCAGGACCGGGAGCTGCAGCAGGCTTATCAGAAAATCCAACAGAAAATCGACGAAATCCGCAGCGGCTTTGCAAAAAGCGTGACCCGGGAGAAGCTTGCCGCCAAACAGCAGCTCCTGCTCCGGCGCCAGCAGTTGGCGGAAGAGCTTTTTGCCGAAGCGGCAGAGCGTGTCCGCGCTTTTGCGAAAACAGCGGATTACGATCGTTTCCTTCAGGCGGCGCTGGAACGGAACCGGGAATACCTGACTTCCGGCGCGAAAATCCTGGCGCGGAGCGCGGATATTGAGCGTGTACAGAAGCTGGCCGGAGGGATCCCGGTGGAAGAGGCCCCGTTTATTCAGTTGGGCGGGCTGGTGATCGTCCAGGACGCAGAACGGGTTTATCTGGACGAAACCCTGGAAACCCGGATGGAAACGGCCAAAGAGCAGTTCTATGCTTCCGGGAAGGCCGATCTGAAGTAAGGAGTGGAACAGATTGAACAATACCGTTTATTCCATCAACGGACCGGTCGTGAAAGTGAAGGATACCCGGGATTTTTCCATGATGGAGATGGTCTATGTCGGCAAGCAGCGGCTGGTCGGCGAAGTTATCGGCATCACAGACCAGTTTACCACCATTCAGGTGTATGAGGGGACTACCGGCCTGCGCCCGGGGGAACCGGTCTATTCCACGGGCGCTCCGCTTTCTGCAACGCTGGGCCCCGGCCTGCTGGCTAACATTTTTGACGGGATTGAACGCCCGCTCAAAGAAATCGCAAAGGATTCTGGTGCATATATCGATCAGGGCGTCATGGTTTCTCCGGTAGACACGGAAAGACCTATGACGTGACTATGACAGTAAAGCCCGGAGACAGGCTCCGCAGCGGAGAGATCTATGCCACCTGTCCGGAAACGCCGGCTATCCTGCACAAATGCCTGCTTGCTCCGGGAATGGAAGGGGAAATCGTTCGGGTGAGTCCGGACGGCCCTCATACCGTCAACGATGTGGTGGCGGTGCTCCGGACGCCGGATGGCAGGGAGCAGGAGCTGACTCTCTGTCAGAAATGGCCGATCCGGCAGCCCCGTCCGGTAAAGGAACGGCTGCCTATCCAGCGGCCGCTGATTACCGGCCAGCGGGTCATCGACACGCTGTTTCCCATCGCCAAAGGCGGCGCGGCCGCGATTCCCGGTGGGTTCGGTACCGGAAAAACCATGACACAGCACCAGCTGGCCAAGTGGTGCGATGCGGATATCATCGTTTACATCGGCTGCGGCGAACGGGGCAACGAGATGACCCAGGTTCTGGAGGAGTTCTCTGAGTTGGTCGACCCCAAGAGCGGCCGGGCCATGACCGACCGCACGATCCTCATTGCCAACACCTCCAATATGCCGGTGGCGGCCCGCGAAGCCTCTATTTACACCGGCATTACCCTGGCGGAGTACTATCGGGATATGGGGTATCATGTGGCCATCATGGCCGACTCCACCTCCCGTTGGGCAGAGGCCCTCCGGGAAATCTCCGGACGACTGGAGGAAATGCCCGCGGAAGAAGGTTTTCCGGCCTATCTGCCGTCCCGGCTGGCAGAATTTTATGAGCGCGCAGGGTATATGGTCAACCTCAACGGCACCGAAGGCTCCGTGACCATCATCGGCGCGGTCTCGCCCCAGGGTTCCGACTTCTCTGAGCCGGTTACGCAGAATACCAAGCGGTTCGTCCGGTCCTTCTGGGCGCTGGACAAGTCGCTGGCCTACGCACGGCATTATCCAGCCATCAACTGGACCACCAGCTACAGCGAATATATCGATGAGCTGCGGCCTTTTTATGACGATCATTACGGCGGCGCCTTTTTGAGCTGCCGTCAGCGGATTTCCAACATTCTGTCTGAGGAATCCAAGCTGATGGAAATTGTCAAGCTCATCGGCGCGGACGTCCTCCCTGAAGACCAGAAGCTGACCATCGAGGCCGCGCGCCTGGTACGGGTGGGCTTTTTGCAGCAGAATGCCTTCCACGCGGACGACACCTATGTCCCATTGGAAAAGCAGCTCGGTATGATGCAGGTGATCCTCTATTTTTACGACGCGGCGATGAAACGGGTGAAAGAGGGGATACCCGTGTCACTGATTGCCAAAACAGGGATCGAGGACGCCATTGTCAAAATGAAATACAACGTTCCCAATGGCGATCTTTCCAAGCTGGATTCCTACTATCCCTTGATTGATGAAAAGCTGGCGGAGGTGAAATAAATGAGCGTGCAGATTTTAGGGCTCAAGGAGATAAACGGTCCGCTGGTTGTGCTCGACAATGTGGACGGCGTCAGCTACGACGAAATGGCGGAGGTCATCCTCACTGACGGCAGCCGCCGTTTGGGCCGGGTTGTCCAGATTGAGGGGAAGCGGGTAGTTCTTCAGGTGTTTGAAGGTACCAACGGCATTGCTCTGAACAATACCCGGACCAGCTTCCAGGGCCATCCCATGGAGATGCCCCTGTCTCCCGAGGTGATGGGGCGGATTTTCAACGGCGCAGGCGCTCCGGTGGACGGTCTTGGCCCAATTTTCGCCTCCAAACGGGCGGACATCAATGGCAAACCCTTGAACCCGGTTTCCCGCGAATACCCTCTGAACTATATCCGGACTGGAATTTCTTCCATCGACGCGCTGGTCACGCTGATCCGCGGGCAGAAGCTGCCGATTTTTTCCGGCTCTGGCATGAGTCACAACAAGCTGGCGGCACAGATCGTCAAGCAGGCTTCGCTTGGTGACAATTCGGATGAACAGTTCGCAGTTGTATTCGGAGCAATGGGTGTGAAGCACGATGTGGCGGAATTCTTCCGTAAGACATTCGAGGAAAGCGGTGTGGCAGACCATGTG
>CAKXAF010000126.1 GCA_934869045.1 uncultured Nitrososphaerota archaeon
GATCAAGCTGGCCTTTGCCAAGCTCTTCGGCTCCCCGGCCAATCTTCTTCTCCTGGACGAGCCCACCAATTATCTGGATATGCCGGCCATTGAAGCGCTCCAGGAGATGATCCGGGAGTACGAAGGCGCCATCCTTTTCGTCTCCCACGACCGCGCCTTTGCCGATG
This sequence comes from uncultured Nitrososphaerota archaeon, assembly GCA_934869045.1. Taxonomy (GTDB): domain Bacteria; phylum Bacillota; class Clostridia; order Oscillospirales; family Ruminococcaceae; genus Merdivicinus. Next base: position 168 of record CAKXAF010000126.1, read on the forward strand.
CGTGTGCGGGGCGGACACTCCGCTTTTCAGAGGGAAAGCTGCTGCTCTCCCAAGGCGGACCCACGGCTCTCCAGTCGGAGAAGGCGCCCAGCCCATCCATGTCCAGGGCGGTTCTTGATCTGCGTCTGGCTGAGGTCATCGCCCGGCTGTCCGCTCCGAATTGCCCGGATAAAGAGCCGCTGGAAGCACAGTTTCAGGAGCTTCTCCGGCAAAAACAGGCCCTGGAAGCACAGAAATAAAAACAACGGCCCGGGGCGTACATCCCGGGCCGCTTCCTTCCATCCAGAACAGGACAATGGTAAAATTTACTGCCCCTATTAAAAGCACAATTTTGGAGTTTACAGTTCGCCGCGTTTTACAAATCTTTCCGCATGGGATAATGGGGGATCCCCACCTCCTGAAATTCGCCGCCGGTTTCCTCAAAGCCCATCTTTTTATAAAAGCCCAGCGCCGTTTTCCGGGCGTGAATCAAAATGGCGGACGCATCCATCTCCCGGGCGCAGGCTTCGGCAAACCCTGCCATCGCCCGGCCAATCCCACAGCCGCGGTATTTCTCCCGAACCGCTACCTGCGCCATCCGTACCGCCTTCGCATCAGGCCGGAGCACCATACAGCCAACCAGATAGTTCCCGTCAAAAGCCCCGATATGCCGGAAATCTCCTTCGCCAGATAAATCGTCATCGGCAATGCTCCGCCCAATGGGGCGGCGGAGCACTTCGTCCCGCAAAGCCAGTTCGGCCTCATATTCTTCGCTTCCAAACGCAATCTCCCGGCACTCCGGCTGAAAAGGCAGCCCCATCCGTTCCCGGATGATCCGGATCACCCCATTTTCATCGTTGGAAGGCGCTTCAAACCGGGCGGCCGCCTTCAGCTCCGGATGGGCATTGGCCATGGCGTAGCTGTAACGACAGCTTCTCATCATTTCCAAATCATTGAGATAATCCCCAAAGGCCATGGTTTCCTCAAAAGTAACGCCGTAGAGCTTTTCCAGGGCTAACAGAGCGCTGCCCTTGCTGACGTGCTTCTCCATGACATCCACCCAGTGCTCCCCGGAAAGCGTCACAGAAAACCCTTCCCGCAGCGCATCCAGGGCCTTCCAACTGTTTTCCTCCGCTGAAAAGCGGTCATAGACCGCGACCTTGCAAATCCGGTCGTCAACCGTTCGGAAATCATCGACAATTTTATACTTTTTATAATATATCGCAACATTACACAAAAGCTCCGGGTCCCTGCTGTCAATATACGCAGAATGGACCCCACACAGTACCGCGTAAGCGCCGGATACCTTACGGACCGCCTCCGCAACCGCCTGGTAATCCTCTGCCGGCATCCCATCAAGAAAAATTGGCTTACCCCGCTCAAAGACCATGGTGCCGTTTTCACTGAGAAAGGTCACCTGATCCTGGATCCCCTCAAACTGATCAGCCAGATTGTAATACTGCCGCCCGCTCGCCACCACGAACCGGACGCCCTGTTCCCGCAGGGCTTTCACCAACGCAAACAGCCCTCGGGGCAACCGCTTCCGGCTGTCCAGCAGCGTTCCGTCCATATCAGCGGCAATCATACGGATCATAATGTGCCCTCCTCAACAAAAAACCGGGCAATCATCCCCTTGCCCGGTTTGCAGAATTATTTCAAATGAATTCGGTAGTAGCTGTAAAACGCCACAGCGGCTGCCGAGACAAGGGTCAGGACAATCAGTCCGATCACATGCCGTTTGGTAAACCGCAGTTTTTCCTGATTCCCATAAGTGAATCCCATACGATTTGTAATCGGCCGCATAACATTGAGAAAGAGAAGCAATAAAAAGGATTCCGCCGGAAACAGACAGAGGTTTTTGATGACCCGAGGCAACGCTAAAAAGGCATAATCCCCTCCTAAAACCATCCGGTTATATAAGACGAGCAAAGCGGGATTTAAAATCAGGTTGCAGATGACCATTACCGAAAACCGCGAAAGCAACACACGCCATGCGGTCAATTTGGTCCGATACAGGAACAGTGCAAAAATCAGCGAGCTAGTCATTTCCACAAAAATAAATGGAAAAAAATAGGGGCCAACCGGAAACAGCATACATCCAAGCGTATCGGTTATCATGGCAGCCAACAATGCGACAATCGGCCCAAACACCATTGCGCCCAGTGCATTCACAAAAAAACCGGTTGTAATGTTCAAATAGGGCCCAACAGGTATTTCAACTGCTTTAAGTACGACCCGCAGCACAATCATCATGGCGGCAAAAGCCAAAATAAGCGGTTTCTTCAGTTCCAGACAGGCGCTCCGCCAATATTCGCCGCTGAAAGGGGTTGTGTATAATGTTTTCATTCTTCCTTACCTCCTTGCAGATATGACTCTCGTAGCCACATACCTGCAGGAGGGGATGCTCCCCGGTACATAGCAGCGGGATGCGGGCTCCGCACCGCAAGCCGTTTCCGGCTTTTCGTCCGCCTGACAACTCCCTGTTCAGACGGCACTTAACGCGCGATGCCCTACTCTGCTTTTCCACTTTATTTTACCATAGTTTCCCGCTGATGTCCAGATGCCCGCAAAAAAAAGGCGAAATTTTGCCCCCTGCATAAAAAACGCCCGGCCTGCTAAAAGAGTTTGGCGCCTGCCCAATATCGCACGTCAAATCTTCCTCAAAAAGACAGCGGCTGATCAAGACCGGCCCAGCTCTTTCACCATATCCACGTGGGGACAATGCTCGTCCAGATACTCGCCTGAAACCGATCGGTATCCCTGCTTTTCGTAAAACCCTTTGGCCTGCAGCTGAGCTGACAGGACCATCCGTTTCCCGCCGGAATCCCTGGCCCGGCGTTCTGCTTCTGCCAGAACCCGGCTGCCCAGATCCCGGCCGCGGCGGTCCTGCACCACAGCGATCCGCCCTACATGCCAGCTGCCGTCCTGCTCCGGAAACAGCCGTGCGCAGGCTACGGCCCGGCCGTCCTCGTACAGCACCAGATGGTCGCAGCTATTGTCCCGCTCGTCAAACTCACCCCGGAATCCCTGCTCCTTCATAAAAACGGCTTCCCGGATGAAAAAAGCGTCCTCCAGATTCTGCGGATTCCGCAGCCATTTATAAGTCAGCATATCCTCTCGCCCTCCTGTGGCAGTCCTCCCTTCCGGGAGGATGGTATCAGCATACCACAGTCCCTTCCGGATTGCAAACCGGATTTTTCACAAGGTTTTCCGCCCGCTGCTTCGTCCTTTCAGATGGTTTTGCCAAAGGACGAAAAAAGGGATAAAGGAATCAACCTTTGCCTTAAAGTTTCCTTAATTTATCAAGATTTTTTCCAGAGCGGCCAGATCCTCTGCTATAGCGGCGACTCCGGCCTGCTCCAGCTCCGACCGGTCTCCATAGCCGTACAGGACCCCAGCGCAAGGGATTCCCATCTCCGAAGCGCCCAGGGCATCATGCTCCCGGTCCCCGACCATAACCGCGTCCCCCGGCGGAATCCCTGCTTGCTCCAGGACGTAGCGGATGACTTCTCCCTTCCGGACCCGGGTTCCGTCCAGGCAGCTGCCGCCGGCAAAGGTAAAATATTTGTCCAGCTGAAAGTGGGCCAGAATCCGGCGGGCGAACACCTCCGGCTTGGAGGTTGCCAGATACAGCTGCTTCCCTTGGGACCGAAGCCGCTTCAGCAGTTCCGGAATTCCCGGATAGACCCGGTTTTCGAAGATCCCCTTCTCCGCAAAATACTCCCGATAGACGCTCACCGCCCGAAGGGACGCTTCCTCCGTAAAGCCAAAATACTTCACAAAAGAGTCCGTCAGCGGCGGACCGATGAAACAGAGCAGTTCCTCCCGGGAGGAGCTGAGCCCGAAAGCGGCCAGGGCGTGCTGCACCGAACGGGTAATCCCCTCTGCCGGGTCGGTCAGCGTACCGTCCAGGTCAAATAAAATATGATTTTTCTCCAAAAAGCCCATGAAACTCCTCATTCGTGATTACAAATCGTATATTTTTAAGAAAATCGACAGATTTAAGCCGGATTTGCCGGATCCCGGTCCACAAAATAGTAGGGCTTCTCCTTCATGATACGGCTAGCCGTTTCCCACATCCCCGCGGCATCGATGAGAAAGCAGTCCGCGTTCAGGACCTTTCCCCGGGACAGGTATTGGGCGGGCAGCACCGCTTCCAAACGGTCGTACCGCTGAATCCAAAGGCCTCTGAAATGATGCTGGTAGTGGCGGACCTTACGGATATCGCCGTCCCCCAGGTCCAAGGTGTATTCCACCATCTCCCTGGCCAGCGGATAAGGCGCGCCCGCCAGCTCCTCCACACCGTGCATGGAGGTGTTGGGTTCCATACCGCAGCCCAGCATCAGCACCTTTCCCCCGATTTTCGGGAGCAGCGCCAGAGGGGAGTTGGGTCCTACCGGGGTACTGTCCAGGATATGGTTCCGGGTCAGTTCCTCCGCCCGTTTTCCCCAGGCGGACACCGAGTGGGAGGGATGGACGCTGCGGATGGTATCCGGCTGGGTGCGGAAAAATTCCGGCAGCGCGCCGACGCAGCACCGGGACTCCCTGTAGGAGAAATAGTAGGGCGGCTTCGTGCAGACGTCAAAGGTGAAAGCCGGAAAGAGCAAGGTGCCTTCTTCGCTCACCGTCTCCTTCATACTGCGGATCACCGTTTCGCAGCCACCGTCTACCGGCCCCAGAGCGCGCATGGAGGAATGGGTGAACACCACGTCCCCTTCCCGCAGGCCAAGGCGGCGGAGATCTTCCGAAATCTGCCGGATGCAGTCATTCTGATTCATCATACGACTCCTTCCCAAGAGGGATTTTCTTACATTGTACCATGTCCGTTTTTGAAATTCCAGTCCTTGCCGGAATTTTGGGAAAGACCGCAGTTTTGGATAATCACTTTCCAAGATTCCAGCGCGTTTTTTTGGCTGGAATGGATTATGATGATGTTGTCCGGATTTAACGGAATACGGTCTGACAGGAGGGATTTTTATGTCTGAAATTCTGAAAATCGGTTTTATTGATTATTTTTTGGATGAGTGGCATGCCAACAACTACCCGGAATTCATCCGCAAAGCATCCGGCGGAAAAATGGCCGTGGTATATGCCTACGGCCACATCGATTCCCCGAAAGGCGGGCGGACCACGGAGCAGTGGTGCGCTGACATGGGGTTGGAACGCTGCCTGACCATCGACGAGGTGGTGGAAAAGAGCGACTGCATCATCGTCCTTTCCCCGGATAACCCGGAAATGCACTGGGAGCTCTGCCAAAAGCCTCTGCGCTCCGGAAAACGGGTCTATGTAGACAAAACCTTCGCCCCTACCGCCCAGATTGCCCGAGATCTTTTCGCCCTGGCGGAGGAATACCACACCCCCATATACTCCTCTTCCGCGCTGCGCTACGCCAAGGAGCTGGCGGACCTTCCGGATAAGGAGGCGGTCTTTATTGACACCTATGGACCCGGCCTTCCGGAAAACTACCTGGTGCATCAATTTGAACCCTTAGCTCTCATCATGAACACGCCGGCAGAGCGCATCCTGTATACCAAAGCCGGGAACGCCTCCAACTTTCTCATCACCTTCCAGGGCGGAAAGGCGGCATCCGCTACCTTGTTTGGATGGGACGGCCCCACGCCCTTTGCTGTAACCGTCCGCTACAGCGACGGCACACTGGCAGATATCCCCGACGCCTCCGGGCATTTTGACCGCTTCATCGCGAATATGCTCCGCTTCTTTGAAACGGGAGAAGGCGCTGTCTGCAAGGCGCAGACCATCTCTGTAATGGCCATGATCGAAGCTGCCCACAAGGCGGAGGAAGTCCCCGGCCAGTGGGTAGAAATTGACAACTAACCCCCAAAAAGATTTCACCGGCGGCATTGTCTTCCGACAGATTTTCAGGTATAATGGGAGACAGAACGGGGGTGACTGCGATGCAGGATGCAGAGCGGTTCGGAAAGGTCTACCATTTCGATAACAGTATGCCGGAATCCAAGCGGTACGGCTTCATCCGCCTCTATCAGGTCGGAGAGATGCAGTGCAGCGCGGGATACGAGGTGCCAAGGCACGTCCAATTCTGCTCGGAAATCAGCTATATTGTCTCCGGTACCGGCTCCTTTGAATGCAACGGGGAGACGCAGCGGGTGGAGGAAGGCGACCTGTTTCTGAACCAGGTGGGTGACAATCATCTCATTCGATCGGATCCCCGGGAGAACCTCCGGTATCTCTATCTGGGTTTTCTGCTGGACGACCGGCTGGATGGCGATTACCAGGTGCTGAGCCGTTTTTTTGCAGAGCTTGGGCCGGTCCGGCTGCTCAAGGATCACTATGACATCCGCACGCCTCTGCTTCGGCTGGTCAACGAGTTTTACACCGGCGGGGCCTGCTCCCAGCTGGCCATTGAAAGCCTGCTCAATGAAGTCCTGGTTCTGGCCTACCGGAATTTTCGGGAAGCGCCGCCGAAAGCATTTCTTCCGCCAAAAGCGGCGGATACTGCCGGAAATACGGTCTACAGCGCCATCCGTTACATTGAAAACCACGCCGCCGACATCGGCGAGGTCCGGGAGATCGCCAGCGTCCTGGGCTATTCAGGAAGCTATCTCTCCCATCTGTTCCGGGAACGTACCGGTGAGACTCTGCAAAGCTATCTCACCCGTAAAAAGGTGGAGGCCGGCATCGAACTGATGAAGAGCGGCCGGTATAACGTCACCCAAATCGCCATGCGCCTGGGCTACGACACGCTCCAGTCCTTCAGCAAGGCGTTCCGGCGGGTCATGGACGTCCCGCCTACCGAATACCTCCGCCGCCTGCGGGACGACGGGGAAAAAACAACGGAATCCGGCGGGGAAACCCGCTGAATCATACTTACTGACTTTTAGGAGGTTTCCAAATGAGCAAGGTAAAAGTTGCGGTTATTGGCTGCGGAACCATTGCCAACAGCGCTCACATTCCGTCCTACACCAACAACCCGGACGCGGAGATCAAGTATTTCTGCGACATCATCCCGGAGCGCGCCCAGGCCGCCGCTGAAAAGTACGGCAGCGGCATCGTTATTGAGGACTATCACGTTGCCCTCAACGATCCGGAGGTCGAGGCTGTTTCCGTCTGCACCCCCAACCGGATGCACTCTGTAATCGCTATCGATGCACTGCGTGCAGGCAAAAACGTACTCTGCGAAAAACCCGCCGCCCGGACCTACGCAGAAGCCCTGGAAATGCAGAAGGTGCAGCATGAGACCGGAAAGGTCCTGAACATCGGCGTCGTTAACCGCTTCAATGACGGCGTCAACGTTATCAAGAACATCATCGACAGCGGTGAGCTGGGAGAGGTCTTCCACGTCTATGCCAGCTTCCGTGCTTACCGTTCGATTCCCG
>CAKXAF010000127.1:0-4804 GCA_934869045.1 uncultured Nitrososphaerota archaeon
TTCAGCACCCATTCCCGCACTGCGGAAAGGCCGTCCAGCACCGGGACGCCCAGCCGCTCCAGCGCCTGCCGGGACTGGTGCCCCCCGGCGGTGAGGACGCAGCGGCATCCCAGCGCCCGGGCCGTTTCGCAGTCGTGGTCGGTATCCCCGATCAGCACCGTCCGGGCCGGGTCAGCCCCGCACTCCGAAAGCCACCGGCGGCCCAGCCCGATTTTCCCGCCGCCGTAGCCGTTGTCCAGGGCCAGTACCCGCTCAAAACGGCCCGTCAGCCCCAGGTTTTCCAGCTGACGGGTCAGGCAGCCGGTCTCCGCGGCGGAGAGGATGCTTTGGGAGAGGCCGGCCCGGGAAAAGGCCGCCAGCGCTTCCTCCGCCCCCTCGGCCAGCGGACAGCGGAGGCTTTCCTCCGGATATTCCGCCAGATACTCCGCAGCCAGCTCCTCGTAGCTCTCCTCCGCAAAGTCAAAGCCCGCCGCCCGGTAATACTCCCGGATAGGGAATCGGAACAGCTCCCGGTAGCGGGAGAGGCTGGGAATCACCGGCATCCCTCGCCGCCGGAGCATTCGGTTCATCAGCGCGCAGTTCAGGTTCACATCGTTTAAAAGGGTACCGTTCCAGTCCCAGATCACATGGGTCAGCATTCCGTCCTCCGTCCTTACAGCTTCAAAAGCCTGCTGCGCTTGACCTGGATGGCGTGGACCGGGCACATCTCGTGGCAGCAGTAGCACTGAATGCATCTGGTCCGGTCGATGCAGGCCTTTTTCTCCACAATCGCAATGGTATGAGCCGGACAGCTCTCCGCGCACTTGCCGCAGCCGACGCATCTGTCCCGCAAAACCTTGGGCCGGGGCGTCAGGTACCGCCGGATGACGGGCTGACAGATTCCCCGCAAGGGTTTTGGAACACTGGAAATGAAATCCACCGTCTTAGTCCGTGGCATCCGGAAGTCCGGGAAAGTCCGCAGCGTGTCGCCGCAAAGGGGAACCTCGTCCGCCGACGCGGGGCAGAGTCCGCGCTCCCGGGCGCAGTCCACCAGGGGGATATCCTCCGGTTTCCGACCGATCACCTTGGTCAGCACCAGATCCAGCTCATAGGGACTGGTCCCGCATAGGGTCATTCCCGTCTCCCGCAGTTCCCCGGAGGAGGGGCCATCCCCCTCCATGGAGACCACCGCGTCCACAAAGGTTATGCCCGGCTTCACCGTCCCGCAGAGATCCAGCAGCATCCCGCAGAAATCCCGCTCTTCCGGATAGCGCCAGTGAAATTCCGGCTTCGTCAGCCCCGGAATGCAGCCAAAGAGGTTTTTCACCCCACCGGACAGCCCGGTCATGCAGTGACTTTTCAGCTTGCAGACGGATATGACAAAGTCCGCCTCCGCGATAGGGGCGATGAGGTCGAACCCCTTGCAGACCTGCCCCTCCGGCTGAGGGACGTGAACATTTCCAGTGTCCAGATTCAGGGAGACGCCGGTCCTGCGGGCGGCCTCCTCCATGCCGGATGCCCGGTAGATGGCCTCCAGAGCCGCACGGCTGTAAGGCCCGCCGGGGCTGTCGGCAATGGTAATTTTGGCCCGGCTGATCCCTTGGATGTGCCGGATCACCGCCTCCACCAGGGAGGGATGGGTAGTGGTGCCTTCCTCAGGACGGCGCTTCATAAGCAGGTTGGGCTTAATGGTGATTCTTCCCTCCCGGGGAATTAGAGCATCCAGCTCCAGCAGGGCAAAATGGCGGTCCACCGCCGCCTGAACAATCTCCAAATCGTAGGAGGGCGTGTGCTGCACCGAAATCATTTGCCCTTCTCCTTCAGCTCCTGCAAAAATTTCTCAATCCGGTGCACCGCCTCGGTAATATGCTTCACCGAATAGGAGTACGACACCCGGACGAAGCCCTCCCCGCTGGCGCCGAAGGCGTCGCCGGGAACCACGGCCACCCGCTTGCTGTACAGCAGCTGTTCGCAGAAATCCTCTGAGGAAAGGCCGGTGGATCGGATGCAGGGGAAAATGTAAAATGCTCCCTCCGGCTCAAAGGTCGGCAGTCCGATGCGGTTGAAGGCGTCGACGATGTAGCGCCGGCGGCTGTTATATTCCTCCCGCATCTGGCAGATGTTTTCCTCACAATGATCCAGGGCCTCAACGGCGGCGTACTGGGAGGTGGTGGGAGCGCACATAATAGCATATTGGTGGATCTTAGTCATCTGCTTGATGGCCGGGGCAGGCCCGGCGGCATAGCCAAGCCGCCAACCGGTCATGGCAAAGGTTTTGGAAAACCCATTAATGACGATGGTCCGCTCCCGCATCCCCGGGATTTCGGCGATGGAGACGTGCTTGCCGTTGTAGGTCAGTTCCGCATAGATCTCATCGGAGAGGACAATGAGGTCATGGCGGCGGATGACGTCCGCAATGGCCTCCAGATGCTCCCGGCGCATGACGCCGCCGGTGGGATTATTGGGATAGGGCAGGATCAGCAGCTTGGTCCGTGAAGTAATGGCCGCCTCCAGCTTATCCGGCGTCAAGCGGAAGTGGTCCTCCGCGCAGGTGGGCAGCGCCACCGGAACCCCATCGGTGAGCCGGACGATCGGGTCATAGCAGACAAAGCACGGCTCAGGGATCAACACCTCGTCGCCAGGGTTCAGGAAGGCGCGGATGGCCAAATCGATGGCCTCGGATCCGCCAACGGTGACGATCACCTCTTTTTTGGGGTCATAGCACAGGGAAAACTTCCGTTCCAGGTACCGGCAGATGGCCTGACGCAGCTCCAGCAGCCCCGCGTTGGCGGAATAGCCGGTTTTTCCGATCTGGAGGTTTTCAATTCCCGCCCTGCGGACGGCGTAAGGGGTCTTAAAATCCGGTTCGCCCACGCCCAGGGAGATGACTCCCTCCATCTCGTTGGCAATGTCGAAAAACCGCCGGATGCCGGAGGGCTTCAGCGCCACAGCCCGGCTGGAGAGCTTGTTTTCGATATCCATCACAGCGACACGTTCCCCCTGTCATCCTCGGGGAGCCCACAGATAATCACACCCCGGTCCTTGTAGCGGGACAGCACGAAATGGGTGGCGGTGGAAACCACGCCGTCCAGAGGCGCCAGCCGATGGGAAACAAACAGCGCCACGTCCTTAAAAGTCTTGCCCACCACCTGCACGTGGAGATCATAGCCGCCGCTCATGAGGTAGACGCTGTCGACCTCGTGATATCCGCTGATCTTTTGGGCGATTTCCTCAAAACCAAAGTCCTTTTTGGGCGTAACCCGGATCTCAATAACCGCCTCCACATACTGGGTGTCGATCTTTTCATAATCCAGCAGCGGCTTGTAGCCCCGGATGACCCCCTGCGCCTCATAATCGGCAATTTTCCGGCGTACATCCTCCTCCGTAGTCCCAAGCATCACAGCCAGGTCCCGCGCATCCGTTCGTGCGTCTGTGTTGAGCAGCTCCAACAGTCTATCCATCATAAACAGTCACTCCTTCTTTCCGTTTCCGGCAAAATCAACCACATGGAATCCATGTTTTTTATTATAGCAAAAAAAACACACCAGGGCAAGGGGAAGAACGTCACAGGGCATTGTACCGCCCTGCTGCACGTGCCATAACTCCAAGAATACTTTGCGGCGGCGATTGCCAGCATTTTCAGGAGCTGTGCCAGTTCCCGCTTCTCCCCCCGCAAGCTCCGCCTTCCGCGATTTCGTCTTGCCGAATACGGCATCTTCTGTTAAAATAAAGGAAACCACTCAGCAAAACACGCCTTATTCGCTGCTGAACCACAGCACACAGGGAGGACTGCCCATGAAAGGATTTCGCCGGGAAAACCTGCTTTTTTCTCTTTGCGGACTGAACTGCGGCCTTTGTCCCATGCAGCTGGACGGCTTCTGTCCCGGCTGCGGCGGGGGCGATGGCAACCAATCCTGCTCCATTGCCGCATGCAGCCTGCGTCATTCAAATACAGCTTACTGCTTCCAGTGCCCGGATTTCCCCTGTGGGCGGTATACGCAAGCCGATGAATATGACTCCTTTGTGACGCATCAAAACCGCTTAAGCGATCTCCAAAAGGCGGAAAAAGGCGGTATAGAAGCCTACAACGCGGAACAGCGTGAAAAGGCGGCAATTCTGAAAATACTGCTGTCCGAGTATAATGACGGCCGGAAAAAGAGCTTTTTCTGTCTGGCGGTCAATCTTCTCACACTGGATGATCTCCTTTCTGTCATGCAGGATCTGGAAACCCCTTCGGAGCAGACGGGCCGATACGGAAAGGAGAATGCAGCCCGCGCCGCTTTCCTGCTCCAAGCCTTGGCAGAGCGGCGGGGCGTGACGCTGAAGCTTCGCCGCAAACCCCGCAAAAAAGGAGAATGCCTCTCATGACTCGTGAAACGAACCGCCGGAAAAGGCTCCGCCCCCTTCTGGTTTTTCCCCTCCTTCTGGCGGGCATTTTTGCCGGATGGATCTGGTGGGGGAACCGCTCTGTCCAGCGAACGGATTTCACCATCCCGACCGGGCTCCCGATTTCTGAATTTCGGATCGCCCATATATCCGATCTGCATAATACCGAATTTGGAAAGGAAAACACAGCCCTCCTGGCTCTGCTTCAGGAGGCCGCTCCGGCGCTTATCGCTGTAACCGGGGATCTGGTTGACTCCCGGCATACGGATCTGGATACAGCCGCTGCATTTATGGAGGCTGCCGCCGAAATCGCTCCGATCTATTACGTAACAGGGAACCACGAAGCCCGCCTGGAATCCTATCCCGCTTTGGAAAAGCGCCTTGCGGATGCCGGTGTAACTGTGCTCCGGAACCAAATGGCGGAATTGGAGTGGGACGG
>CAKXAF010000127.1:4874-7189 GCA_934869045.1 uncultured Nitrososphaerota archaeon
CGCCGCAGCCGCAAACGCCGTTTTGGAGGAGGTGCTGGGAAAAACCCGCAATGCTTATACCATCCTGCTCTCCCACCGGCCGGAGCTGCTGGACGTTTACGCCGCACAGGGAGTGGATCTTGTCCTCTGCGGCCACGCTCATGGGGGACAGATCCGTCTGCCCTGGATCGGCGGCCTCTATGCTCCTGGGCAGGGTTTTTTCCCGTCCTACACCAGCGGCCTTTATTCCAGCGGCTCAACCATCATGACGGTCAGCCGCGGACTGGGAAACAGTCTCTTTCCTTTCCGCGTCAACAACCGACCGGAGCTGATCCTTCTCAAATTATGTGAATCCGGCTCCAGTCGCTAACCCAGCCTCATTTTGTAAAAGAATCAAAGAATATATGCGTTTTGTGACTCGTGTGTGACCGTTGTATATTATAATAACACCAGTTCTGAAATCCGGCCGGAGGGATTCCTGCCGCACACAGAACAGGCCGCAGGTTTTTCCAAGAACCCTGCGGTGAGTCCCTTCAAAATACAAGGACGCCCCTGGAAGTACTTCCAGGGGCGTCCTTGTCAGGGTGCTGTCTGCTTAAGGTTCCTCGCGAAGGACAACTCGCCCATCGCCAACTGTTACATACCCCCGCTCTGCCGCCTTCCGGATCCCAGCCTCTACCGCTTCCTCAATGGAAGTCCCCGTGCGGGCGAAGCCGAATAGCCGGTAGACCTCACGGATCAAATCCTCCCGTGGGAGGCTGATCTGCCGCCGGAGCAGGTAGTGGACCGCAGCAGCAAGCTCCTCTGGAGGAATTTCGTCCAATTCCCGGCGGAAGCCGCCTTCTTCGGGCACCCGGAAAGCCTCATAGCTCTCCGGACGGGTATCGGGATTCCAGTAAAACTTCTGACTGCCGCTCTCCGAATAGGGGATGCCCAGCCGCTCCAAAAGCTCTGCCAGCCGCCGTTCCAGCCGGACGCCCATCCGGGAAATCCCCCAAGCGGTCAGGACCCGCCGGAACAGGATTTCCTTGCATACAGGCGCCTCCTGCTTCAGGACCTTCTGCAGCTGTTCCAACAGCTCTTTATCATGCTGAGGGAGGCAGAACTCCTCTGCTGTGATCTCTTTGGTGTCCAGCATGCAGGCCTCGTAGACGGGCAGCTCTTCTTCCACGATCTCCTCCCGCTCCAGGTTGTTGCGGTCAAAATGAAACCGTTTCCGTTCGGCGGGAGGGGTCTCGATGGGAACCATCCGTTCCTGTGTCGCCGCCTCTTCTATCGCCTGCCGGATCTTCAAGAGCTCGCCGGTCTCGTTCTCCCACCATTCCATAGACCAGAGGTGATAAAGCCGCCAACCCAGCAGGCGCAGGACGCTTTCCTGGTTCATGTTCCGGTCCCGGGCGGTTTTCGCGTCCCGGTAGTGCAGGCCGTCGCAGAGGATCCCCAGCAGATAAGCGTTGGGCTGATCCGGGTCCACCACTGCCAAATCAATTTTGAACTCGGAGCAGCCGACATCAGTCTGCACCCGATATCCCATTCGGCGGATTCGCTGTGCCACCAGCTCCGAAAAAGCCTCTTTTCGGGCAGCCAGGCTATGCACCGGCACCGCCAAAGCATCTTTGCCCCGCTTGGCGAACTCCAAAAATGCCCGCAGCCCCGAAACCCCCTCGGAACGGGTCCGGGACAGGTCGATCTGTTCCGGGCTTAGGGTGGAAAACACCTGCATTTCCTTCCGTGCCCGGGACACTGCCACGTTGAGCCGCCTCCAGCCGCCGTCCCGGTTTAACGGGCCGAAATTCAGCGCAACCTTTCCGCTTTCATCCGGCCCGTAGCCGATGGAAAAGAGAATGACATCCCGCTCATCGCCTTGAACATTTTCCAGATTTTTGACAAAAATCGGTTCCTCTGCGCTGTTATTTACTGCTTCCAGTCGGGGATTCCGGTCAAAAGCCTCCACCAGCAGATCCTCGATCAGGTTCTGCTGCGCCGCGCTGAAGGTGACGACGCCGATACTGTCCCCCCGCAATTCCTCGTCAGACAGCCGCCTCAGGATTTCGTCCACCACCGCTTCGGCCTCTGCCCGGTTCTGCTTGGTATGACCGCGGTCGTAGCAGCCCTTTACCTGCACAAAAGAAACCTTGGATTCCAAGTCATTGGGAGAAGGGAATGTATACAGTTTGTTTTCATAGTATTGCATATTACTAAATGCAATCAGGCTTTCATGCCGGCTGCGGTAATGCCAGAGCAGGTGCTCCTCGGGCATGGAAATGGCCAGACAGTCATCCAGCACGCTTTCCAGGTCCTCCTGGTCAAAATGCTCCGCATCCACCTGGCTGGAG
>CAKXAF010000127.1:7231-7490 GCA_934869045.1 uncultured Nitrososphaerota archaeon
CCGACCACGATGACGCTGCTTCCCCGGGCAATCGCGCCCACTGCCTCGCAGGTAGGAAGCTGGGAGGCTTCGTCGAACACCACCAGGTCGAAAGGCGGATACTGGGGATCAATATACTGCGCTACCGAAATGGGGCTCATCAGCATACAGGGGCAGAGCATCCGCAGAAGATTGGGAATGCTGTCGAAAAGCCGCCGGATGGACAGCATCCGTCCCCCGCTCTTGATGGCCTTTTGCAGGATGCCGATTTCAGAAGAGG
>CAKXAF010000128.1 GCA_934869045.1 uncultured Nitrososphaerota archaeon
GGGACAATCATTGCTTCTCAATCCTTTCCACAATAAAAGAAACCGCGCGGGGCAGATTTTCCGCCGCTGCGTGGGCCGCCGCTTCATCCGCCTCCCGGCTTTTGGCCAGCTCTTCCCGAGCCTCTCCGGCCATTCTGGACCGGGCCTGCGCCAACAGAGCGTCCGCTTCCCGCCGGGAGCCGTCCCGGATCTCCCGGGCTTTTTCACGGGCGTCCTCCTGGGCTTTTGCGACAGTTTCCTTGGCTTGCCGCAATGCTTCGGCTTTCACCTGCTGAGCGTTTTGCTCCGCTTCCTTTATGGTATCCAAAACAGACATGGATTCACCACCCTCTTTATTGGACTCAGTCCTACTCCGCACAAGCGCCTGTTCTCATGCGTATGTTTCTATTTTACCAAAATCCGGCGGCTGATTCAATAGGCATTTATTAACATTTGTCCAGATTTCTTTTGAATATTCTTGCATTCCGGTCACAGCGCCTGGTTTGCCGCTGACTATGAAGATTTTCACATTTTCAAAAAACCAGAACACGAAGGCTTCCCCAGGCCGGAGGCCGCAGCGGGGGATTTCTCACGTCCGGTACCCGAATTTTTCCCGGTACCGGCTGGGCGGGAGCCCCATCTTCCTTCGGAACAGCGTGCTGAAATACAGTGCGTCCTCATATCCCACCGCCTGGGCCACTTGGGTAATGGTCAGGTCGGTGCGCCGGATAAGGTCGGCGGCGTTTTTCATCCGGAGTCCAATGAGAAATCCCTGGGGGGAAACCCCCATGCAGCCCCGAAATACCGCCGAATACCGGCTGGGGCTGAGGTGCTCCATCTGCGCCAGCTCCTCCAGCCGGACCGGCGCCGCATAATTCCGGTAAAGGTAATCCAGCGACTTCCGGATCCGCTGAAGCGCCGGGCCCTTCCCGCCCTCCTGCTTCGCCCATCGCGCCATCTTTGCCAGCAGGGCCGCCAGCTGGCCCGCAGCCTCCATCTCAAAAAGAGCCTCCCGGGCGTAAAAGCATCGGAACATCTCCTGAAACCCCAAGGCGGTCTCCTCTTGGTTTCCCGGCGCGTAAACAGTCCCTGCCTCCAGCCCGCACTCCGCCAGCAGTTCCTCCGCCCCGTTCCCGGAAAAATGCGCCCAGTAATAGCGCATCGGCTCCCGCCCCGTTTTCCGGTAGCCGTAGGACTGCTCCGGCGGGTAGATCAGCATCTCCCCCTCCCCAAGGCTGTGCGCCATCCCCGCCGCCGTGACCTCCAGCTCCCCCTGGTCCAGATACATGAAATAAAAGTCATGCCGCCCACCGCGGCTGAAGTTGGAAAAAGGCTCCTTGGTGACATAGACGCCGGTGCAGTTGACCATCAGCAGACGGTCATCCACCCGGAAATTGCAGCCGTTGTCATTGATCAGCCTGTAATAGCTCTGAGAATGCATCTGCTCACCTCTAATTCAGTCGATTTCTCCATATAGTCAGCGGAAAGCCCTATCGCTTTCCCTTGATTCTTATTATAAACTAAAAGCAGATGAATTACAATTATTTACCGGTAAATTTCAACATCCGTCAAGTTTTTTCAAAGGAGGCATCCCCCATGAAAAAAGCGCTGAACGCCTGGTCTGTTCCGGACTCCGTCCCGTTCCCGGAGATGTTCGCCCAGCTTTCCGCCGCCGGCTACGACGGCATTGAGCTGAACCTGGACGCACCGGACAGTTCCGCCCACTCTCTGTCTATGGAGACTACTCCCGCTGAACTCGCCGCTATCCGGGAGCTGTCGGAACGCTATCACCTGCCGATCCACAGTATCTCCTCTTCCCTTTACGGCGCGGAAACGCTGGGCTCTGACGACATTTCCGGCCGGGAGCTGGGCCGGAACATCCTTCGCCGCCAGCTGGAACTGGCCCGTGCCCTGGGTTCCGGAGGCATCCTGACGGTGCCGGGCGGCATCCGCCGCGCCTACGAAAACTCCTTCGAGTCGCTCTACGCTCTTCGGGACGAGATCACGGACAGCGGCGTCAAGGTTGGCCTGGAAAACGTCTGGAATAACTTCTTTGCTTCTCCCAAAGACATGGTTTCCTTCATCGACTCCCTGGACTGCCCTTCCATCGGTGCTTATTTCGACGTTGGCAACGTTGTGATCTTCTCCTACCCGGAGCACTGGATCGAGCTTCTCTCCGGACGAATCGTCAAGGTTCACGTCAAGGACTTTAACCGTTCCGGCTGGAACGCTGGAAGCTTTGTTAACCTGCTGGAAGGCAGCGTCGACTGGGGCAAGGTGATGAACGCCCTGCGGACGGCGGGCTATGACGGCTATCTGACGGCAGAGGTCGGCGCACTTCCCGCCAGCCCGGACTTCCTTTATCAAACAACCAGCCTTGCGCTGGATCACATTCTTTCCTTATAATATTGGAGGCGGTACCTATGAAAAAATTAGCGATCATCGGCTGCGGCGGCATCGGCAGCTACCATCTGGAGCATTTTCTCGACTACACCGACGTGGAACTGGCCGGGTTCTGCGACCTGATTCCCGAACGGGCGGAATCCTTTGCCGAAAAGGCCGGACGCGGCCGGGCCTTCACGGATTACCGGGAAATGTACGACGCGGTGGAACCGGATATGGTGTTCATCTGCATTCCCCCCACTTGCCACGGCGAAATCGAGTTTGAGACGATCCGCCGGGGGATTCCCTTCTTCGTTGAAAAGCCTCTGGCCCTGGACCTGGATCTGGCCCGCCGGATCCGCGATGCGGCGGAGGCCAAGGGCCTGATCACAGCCTCTGGTTTCCAGTGCCGTTACTCCAATATTGTAAAACCCACGGTGGACTTCCTGCGCAGTCATGAGGTCCCCTATGTGGAATGCGCCCGGATGGGCGGCATCCCCGGCACCCCCTGGTGGCTGAAAAAGGATCTTTCCGGCGGTCAGGCCGTGGAGCAGACCATCCATCAGTTTGACATCATCCGCTACGTCTTCGGCGAACCGGATACGGTCTTCTCCATGGCTACCCGCGGCTTTGTCAAAGATGTGGAGGGGTATGACACTGACGACCTTTCCAGCACCGTCATCCGATTTAAAAACGGCGCTTTGGGCACCATCAGCACCGGCTGCTACGCCACGGAGGGCGCGTGCTTCGACTCCAAGATCACCTTCAGCGCCAAGGACGCCCGCTTGGACCACTACATCATCGGCAAGGTCAACATCTACGGAGACCGCCCCGCACCGGAGGACAATGGAGACGGGCTGGTGGTCAAGGGCGACGGCACCCTCCGCGCCGGCGGGGACGACGCTCTGACCATCCCGGATGACGGAACCGCAGGCGTTGTCTGCGACCGCACCTTTGTGGACGCAGTTCTCACCGGAGACGGCTCCAAGATCCGTTCTCCCTACCGCGATGCGCTGCGCTCGGTAGCTTTCACTCTGGCCTGCAACCAATCCATGGAAACCGGCCTGCCAGTCAAGGTCGAGCTGGACTGACGGCAGGGCCTTCCGGATATACAAATCATCTGCGAAAGCAGGTCACCTGCACCAGCGGCAAGCGGAAACGTCTGCCGCTGGCGTTTTTTTACAGAATCTCCATGAAAAATCCCGCCGGACGTGGTACAATAAATCCGGTCATTGGAAAAGGAGGAGTTTTTGTGAAATTTCTGATTGCATCTGACATTCATGGGTCGGCCTTTTATTGCCGCCGCCTGCTGGAGGCTCTGGAACGGGAACAGCCCGGCCGCGTTCTGCTGCTGGGGGACCTGCTCTACCACGGGCCCCGCAACGATCTGCCGGAGGAATACGCCCCCAAGGAAGTTCTGGCCATGCTCAACGGCATTCGGGACAAGCTGTTCTGCGTGCGGGGCAACTGTGACACCGAGGTAGACCAAATGGTCCTGGATTTCCCGATCCTGGCGGATTACTGCCTGCTGGAAGAAAGCGGCGCGCTGATTTTTGCCACCCATGGCCATATATACAGCCTGAAAAGCCCGCCGCTGCTGGGCAAGGGGGACATCCTGCTCCATGGGCACACCCATGTCCCAGTCTGCCGGAGGACAGAGACCTTTACCTATCTGAATCCGGGTTCCGTCTCCATCCCCAAGGAGGGAAGCCGACACAGCTACATGACCCTGGAAAACGGCATTTTCCTTTGGAAGGATCTGGATGGAACCTGCTACGACCGGTTTGAAATCCAATAGAAAGAGCGGAGCAGCCTTTTGGAACTGCTCCGCTCGATTTGCTGACCGGCGCCACCTCTTCGAAAATCCGCCGCCTTTTGAAAAAGGCGGGCGAAAACCTCCTTATCGCTGGGAATCTGCAAACTGGCGGGGCGTCATCCCCACCACTTTGCGGAAGGCGGTGCTGAAGTATTTGGCGTCGGGAAAGCCGCTCTGCTCCGCAATTTCCGCGACGGAATAGTAGCCGCTGGCCAGCAGTTCCTTGGCCCGGCCCATCCGCAGAGAGGTGAGATAGGCCCGGGGCGTGGTCTGGAACGCCTCCCGGAACAAACGCCGGAAATACACGCTGCTCATGGCGGAGCAAGCCGCCAGATCCTCTACCGTCAGTTCCGGATCCAGGAGCCGCCGCTCCAGGCATTCCATCGACGGACGAATCTTCCGGAGCGCCCCTTCGGCGCAGCGTGCCTCTGCTGCCTGGATCTGAAGCTGGGCCAGGAGTTCGTAAGCCATTGCGGTGCAGCGATATCCGCTCCCGGCCCGGCGGCGCTCCCATTCCGCCAGAATCCGCCGGAACAGTGCCTCACAGGCCGCGCTGTCTGCGGGGACAAAGGGCTGGATCTCCAGGCTGCGGTAGTTCCAGAGCTGAAAGTGCAGGACAATGATCTCCTCATACTCTGCGGAGACGCGGTAGCCCCGTCCGGCAGGGACATAGACGATCTCTCCCCGGTTTACGGAAAAGGAACGGTTATCATATTCAAACCTTCCGCTGCCACCGGTGCGGATGGATAGCGCATGAAAATTCCGGGGCCGCTCCTGGACCACGGAATCGGATCTGCTGAAGGTAAAAACGTTCAGCAGGCTTAACGCAAGATCTTTTTCCTCATAAAGCACAGACACTCCCCCTTGCTGACAGTATACCATAAAAAGTTCCCACTGTCAGCAGGGGGTTTCGATTTTTCAACCTTTTGTTGCGTTTCTTCGGTTGTTTTCCATCGTCCGGTGTGGTTAAATGAAGACAAATCACCTGAAAGAAGGATGTCAGCCATGAAAACACGCGACAAAATCAGCGCTTCTGTTCTTTATCAGCTGTTTCTGCGTCCCTTTACGCCGGAGGGAACACTTTCTGCGGCCGCCGGGCTGCTGGAGCACATCCGCAGCCTGGGGGTGGACGTTGTTTACCTCTGCCCGGTTTTCCGGCAGGACGACGACCCCCGGACGGAATACTGGAGCGACCGTCAAATCAAAAGCGGCCTGAAAAACCCCAAAAATCCCTACCGCATCCAGGACTATTTCCATGTGGACCCGGAGTATGGAACGGACGGAGACCTTGGGGATTTCATCGAAAAAGCCCATCGTTTGGGACTCCGTGTCATACTGGATCTGGTGTACTACCACTGCGGACCCACAGCAGTATTTTTGGAGCAGCATCCGGATTTTATCAAGCGCGATGCCAACGGAACCGTCCATTACGGATCCTGGCACTTTCCGGAACTGAACTTTGAATGTCAGGAACTGCGGGAATACCTTTGGGGAAACATGGAGTTTTTCGTCCGGGAATACGGTGTGGACGGCTACCGGTGCGACGTCGGCGATATGGTTCCGCTTTCCTTCTGGGAGGAGGGGCGGAAACGGCTGGCGGCCATTAGACCGGATCTTCTCATGCTCAACGAGGGAACCAAACCGGAATACCTGGGGACATTTGACGTCAACTACGATTTCAGATGGTCCTGTGACCTGCCCCAGGTCTGCGCCGGAGGCTGTACCGTCCAGAAGCTGCGGGAATACTGGGAGGAAGTCCACAACCGCCTGCCCGCCGGGGGCCAGGTGCTCCGTTCCATGGATAATCACGACATTGCCAATGATACCGGCATCTGCCGCCGGGAAAACGCCATTGGCTCCCGGGCAGTGGAGGCCTGCCTCACCGTGAACTTTACGCTGGACGGCGTCCCTTTCCTTTATAATGGATATGAAATCGCGGACAATGGATCTCACAGCATCTACGGCAACCGTTTCTACGGAAAAAATTTTCTCATCAACTGGTCCCGGGCGCTGACAGCGGCCGGGAAGGAGCGGTTGGAATTCATCCGGGGGCTTTGTAACCTGCGCCACGCCCAGCCGGCTCTGTCGGATGGGGATGTCGAATGGCTTCCGGTTCGGGGAGAAGGTGCGGCCGCTTATCTGCGCCGCAGCCCGGAGCAGACGCTAGCCGTACTGGTAAACCTCCGGGATGAGCCGGCCAGTCTGTGGATACCGTTGGCGGACAGCACCCGAACAGCGGCTGTTCTCTGGCAGCGGAGCGTCTCCTGGAGGCGCGGCGGGGAAGGCCTGCAGGCAGATTTGGGCGGATATGGTTTTCTGGTAGTGGAAGTCTGAATCTCCGGGGATGGTGAAAGCGGCATGGCCCAAAGTCATGCCGCTTTCAGCTTTTCGGCAGAGGAGACTTCCCGGCCGTGCTCCCTTCTTTTCAAAAATCAAAAAACGGCATGGCGTCGCTCCATGCCGTTTTTCTGTTGTCCGGCGGCTTCAGGAGGAAGTTCCCTCATCCTGCTGCAGCTGCCGGCGGTATTCTCCAGGAGATATCCCCAGATATTTCCGGAACATACGGTTCAGCGTCACTTCATTGTTAAGCCCCACCCGGGCGGCAATCTCCTGCATGACCAATTCCGTGTTCTTCAGCAGATCCTTAGCACGTTCCAACCGGATTTTGGCGATATAATCCTTCAGATTTTCCCCGTGGAACTTTTTGAAAATGGAGGAGATATACGGTACGCTCAGGTCGAACCGCTCCCCCAGCTGGCTGAGGCAGAGATCCGGATCACCCGCGTGCTCCACCACATAAGCGGCAATTTCAGCAGCCACACCGCCCGGCGCGTTTTCCCGTTCCCGGACGGCGTATTCGCACAACTCATCCACGATGGCATACAGGCAGGCGACCACTGCCGGGATGTCAGCGCAGTGCCGTACCTCCCGATAATAACGGTCGAAAGAGATCTCCTCCCGGCACTCCGGAGAAGGAGCCGGAGAAAGGCTCATAGCGCGGATAAAGGTGGAAATCAGTGCCGTCAGCAGGCAGTCCTTGGCCTCTGGGCCTATCTGCTGTCCAACAAAATTCATCTGGCAGATCCCGTCGATCTCCTGATGCGCCGCATCGCGGTTGCCCTTGCGGATCTCATTGACCAGACGCAGCTCTGTTTCATAGGGATAGTAGTAATTCAGCCCGACAAAAGCAATCTCCCGATAGCGGAAAACCCGGCAGCCTCCGCGGATCACCCGATAGGCAATGGCCTTTTTGGCTTCATCGCAGCAGACGGCCAGCTGCTGGTATCCCCGGTGCGCCTGGCTCAGTCC
>CAKXAF010000129.1 GCA_934869045.1 uncultured Nitrososphaerota archaeon
GTACCTGGATGTTCTCTTTCAAAACCATCCGCTGGAGCACGATCTTGAGGTACTCCTCATGGAATATGCAGTCGCCCTTGGCAAGGCCGTTTACAGCGGAAAGCTCGCTGAGAATTTCCCGGAAGATGCCGTTGCTCAGGTAAATCCTTTCCTTGGTGACCGGGTCGCTGGTCCAGTAACACATGAAGGGGTTTACCAGGCAGTTGACGGCCGCGCCGCCGAAGCAGTTCCCCTTTTCCACCAGCAGGACGCCGAGACCCTGGCGCGCGGCGCCGATTGCGGCGGCAACGCCGGAAAATCCGCCGCCCACGACGATTAAATCATAGTTCTTCATTTTGCTCACCTCATGTTGATGATCGCGCGGTCCGAATTCCGGTCCGGCAGAATTGGGCGCGCCCCGCTCTTCCGAAGGAAAAGCCTTATAAATATTATACTACATTCCTGCGCGCTTTTCCTGTACAAAGGAACGCTGATTTTGCACAAAGGATATCTTTCCGGTTGAAAGGTGGTAGAAAAATGGAATACGAGAAATTATCCTCTCTTATTGAGATGCTCTGCCGGGGAAGCCGCCTGCATATCTGCGTCTGCGATATCTCCGGTATCCTGCGTCAGGAGCCGCTGCGGTTGGATTTTTCAAACCAGGTTCACGCCGCCGTCTTCTGTGATCTGGCAAAGTCCACAAAGCGCGGCTACCACCTCTGTATGAAGTGCAAGGAACGGGCCAACCGGAAGGCTGTGCGGGAACAGGAGGGCTTTTCTGGATATTGCCCCTGCGGCCTGTTCGAGGCAGTGTATCCCGTTACCGTGGACGGCGTGGTGCGCTGTGTCGTTTATGCCGGAAATCTGGTGCCTGACGAAGCGGCCGCAGAAAAACGGCTGAGCCGGACCTGCCGCCGCACCGGCGCACCGGTTCAGCGGCTGATGAAAGAGCTGGGCCATGGGGAGCGGGGGATCTCTCCGGAGGAGGCGATGCGGATCGCCCGGCTGACCGGCAGCTATATCCGGCTGCTGTATCAGAAGGAGGAACCGGCGCCGGCCAGCTCCCCCCATCATTGGGTGGTGGAAACTCTGATGGAGTATATCCGGAAGCACTATGCCTTTCCCATTACGCTGCGGGACATGGCGTCCCTTTATTATTTGAATGAAAAATATATCGGCCGGCTTTTCAAAGCCCAGACAGGGCGCACCTTCCACCAGTATCTGACCGAAGTCCGCCTCAGCCGGGCCGGGAAACTGCTGCTGGAGACCTCCCGGAACATCACCGAGATCGCTCAGGACTGCGGATTCGAAAGCGCTCCTTATTTCAACCGGTTGTTTAAACAGCGATATCAGCTTTCTCCCACTGCTTACCGAAAAAAAGAGACCGCGCGTTTCCGGATTCCTGCCGGGCAGCCCGAGTAACAGCGCCTTTTACCATCGGGATAGCCCCTGCGGTTTCTGTCCGGCCGAGGCTGTACTTCTCCCCTGACGCCTGTTGGACAAGCTGGAAGGGGGAAGATGCGATGTTCCTGACCTGCCGTGATATCACAGCGGTCGAAATGGAAATGGGGACCTTTCTGCGTAAGCTGGAACCTGATAAAACGTCCTGATTTGCAAAAATCAGGACGTTCGTTGCCTTTACTGGCCGGTTTTTCTGCAAATTTCCGGAAAATCTGTCGGATCCGGCGGCATTCTTCGCTTATCGCATTGTACTTGCAAGAAAACTGTGTTATACTTGGCACAAAATCGGATGAAGGAGACTCTTTTTATGGAACAAAACCATGCAAAATGGATTTGGTATCCCGGCGATTATGAGATTTATCACTCCCTGCTGCTGCACGGGCGGCGGGATGAGATGGACTGGCGGCATCCAGCCTTCTGGAGGCTGGATGCCTGTTGGCCCAGTGTGGAATTCTGGAGGAAGCTGGAAAATGCGGCGCCCCTGGAAATCGAGGTGCTCATCCATGGCGAGGGCCATGTGACCATTGACGATGTCCCAATGCCCTGCGGGAAGGTGACTATCCCATCGGGCAGCCATTGGATTCAGATCTGGGTATATAGACCTGCAGGACTGCCTTCCGCCTATGTGACCGGCGGTGGGCTGGACAGCGGCGAAGGCTGGACCGTCAGCTGCCACGACGGCGAATTTTACCCCGCGGCCTGGTCGGAGTGGTACACCTCCCCGGACAGCGATCCGGAGGTCTTTCCTTTTGCCTACCAGCCGCTGGAGCCGGTTTCCGCCGAGCCGCTGGAAGACGGAACCCTTTACGACTACGGCAGGGAGACCTTCGCCCGGCTGACGGTCCGCACTGGTGACGCCCCGGTGCGCCTTTGCTATGGCGAATCCAGGGAGGAGGCCCTGGATCCGGAAAACTGCGTCGTCCGCGACCGGCTTCCCGCTCACACCGAG
The DNA here is from genome assembly GCA_934869045.1 of uncultured Nitrososphaerota archaeon. GTDB lineage: Bacteria > Bacillota > Clostridia > Oscillospirales > Ruminococcaceae > Merdivicinus. The sequence continues at coordinate 2,390 of CAKXAF010000129.1, forward strand.
GCGGTGCTTCCGGCCAGAGCCCTGCGCTACCTCTGCCTGGACGCCCCGGCGGAGGTGAAAGCGGATTATGAGTACCTTCCTCTGGAGCGGAAGGGCTCCTTCCGCTGTTCTGACGAGATGCTCAACCGTATCTGGGAGACCTGCGCCTACACCTTCCACCTGAACAGCCGGGAATTTTTCCTGGACGGCATCAAGCGGGACCGCTGGGTCTGGTCCGGGGACGCCTATCAGAGTTATCTGGTCAACGACTACCTCTTCCGGGACGAGGCCATTACCCGGCGGACCATTCTGGCTCTCCGCGGCAAGGATCCCGTTAAGATCCATATCAACACCATCCAGGATTATTCCTTTTACTGGATCATGAGTATAGGAGAGCGGTTCTGCCGCTGCGGCGACCTGGAGTTCGTCCGTTCCCTCTGGCCCTCCATGGAGTCGCTGATGGAATTTTGCCTGTCCCGTACCGACGAGGAGGGACTGGCGGTGAAGCGGCGGGGGGACTGGATCTTTATTGACTGGGGCGAACTGGACAAGGAAGGGGCGCATTGCATCGAACAAATGCTGCTGGTTCGGAGCCTGGAGACCATGGCGGAGTGCGCTGGGCTGCTGGAGAAGGACGGCAGCCGTTATGCCGCTCTGGCCGCCGCGCTGCGGAGAAAAGTGGAGCAGCTTTACTGGGACGGTGAAAAGGGCGCGTATATGGACTCCTTCCAGTCCGGAAAGCGGTTTGTCAGCCGTCAGACCAATCTTTTTGCCCTGCGCTACGGCTTTGATGGAGCCGGCCGCCGGGAGCAGATTTTGAAAAACGTCCTGCTGAACAGCGAGGCAGCCCCCATCACCACTCCCTATTTCAAGTTTTACGAGATGGAAGCCTGGTGCGAGATGGGAAAACTCGACTACGTGCGGGAGCAGATGGATTCCTATTGGGGCGGAATGCTCCAGCTGGGCGCCACCAGTGTTTGGGAGGCCTTCGATCCCCAGGAGGAGGGCACCGCCCATTATGCCATGTACGGCCGTCCTTTCGGCAAGAGCCTCTGCCACGCCTGGGGAGCCAGCCCCATCTATCTGCTGGGGAAATACTTCCTCGGCGTGGACGCAAAGGCAGACGGCTTTACCGTCCGTCCTCAACTGGGCGGCCTGGAGTGGATGGAGGGTACCGTTCCGGTCCAGGGCGGAACCGTCCGGGTGTTCTGCGACGGCAAAACGCTGCGGGTAGAGACTGACGCGGCGGGCGGAACCTTGTTCTGGCAGGGAAAGATGCTGAAAATCCCGGTGTCGGAGCCTTTGATACTGGATTTTGTTTAAAGGCGCGGGAGGCGGGTACAATCCCGCTTCCCATTCCGCAGAGCGCCGAATTCAGAGGGAGGAACATTTTTGGGCGTTTGCCGGATGCGGAATGAAAAAATCCTTGCAATTATGCGGTTTTTTCGTTGCAATTTCAAATCCTATCCTGTATAATTACAAATGAATGAAACATTCTGTTGAAAGCGAGGACCCTGTTCATGATTTCTCTTGATAACAGCGACAAGGCGATTCTTCGGGAGCTGCAGGCGGATGCGTCTATCTCCAATCTGGAGCTGTCCAAAAAAATCGGTCTTTCTCCTTCCGCCTGTCTGACCCGAACCAAGAACCTGCGGGAATCCGGCGTCATCAAGCAGTTCACCACCATCATCGATGAAAAAAAGCTGGGAATGGACACCATGGCCTTTGTCCTGGTAAACCTCACCCCCATGAACCGCGACAGCATCAAATCTTTTATGGAAGACGTCAACCACTATCCCCAGATTCAGGAGTGCTACACCCTTACCGGAAGCCACGACTTTTTGCTGAAAATTGTTGCACGGGACACCCAGTCCTACCGGGATTTTATCATTGATACCCTGACCGCCAATCCCATCATCAGCTCGGTGGAAACGCTGGTGGTGCTGGGCGTGGAAAAGCGGACGACCTCGGTACCAGTAGAGCTTTCCGGAGATGGAAAGCGTGAAAAGTAGCCCCTCTTCCGCCCGAAAGGCCCTGAAGGCCGCGTTCCCCCACACCCTGCCGATTCTGGCCGGCTTTACCTTTCTGGGGATCGCCTACGGCATCCTGATGCACAGCAAAGGCTTCTCTTGGCCGTGGACGCTGCTTATGAGTGCCACGATTTTTGCCGGGTCCATGGAATTCGTGACAGATGGTCTGCTGGCGGGTTCCTTTCATCCCGCTTACGCCTATTGCCTGACTCTGATGGTCAACGCACGGCATCTTTTTTATGGGATTTCCATGCTGGATAAATATCGGGACGCCGGCTGGAAAAAGTTTTATTTGATTTTTGGAATGTGCGATGAATCGTTTTCCATTAACTGCTCTACAGAGCCTCCGGCGGACGTGGACCGGGGCTGGTTTCAGCTTTTTGTAACGCTGCTGAATCACTTTTACTGGGTGCTGGGCGCGGTGGTGGGGAGCCTGGCGGGAGCGTTTGTCCCCTTTGATACCACCGGCATTGAGTTTTCCATGACGGCGCTGTTTGTGGTGATCTTACTCAATCAGTGGCTGGATTCCCGGGACCGGCGGCCCGCATTGGCCGGGCTGGGGGCCTCGCTGCTCTGTCTGGCCCTCTTTGGGCCGGAGAACTTTATCCTTCCGGCCATGGCGTTGATTTTAACGGTGCTGACAGTGTTTCGGCGGAAGTTGGAGCCGCCTGAGGAAGGGGGCGGCTCGGCGTGACAACGTTACAGATGCTTCTGACCATAGGTGTGGTGGCCTTGGGGACCATGACCACCCGGTTTCTGCCATTTTTGCTCTTTCCGGCCAGCAGGCCAACGCCGAAATACGTCCGGTATCTGGGAAAGGTCCTTCCCTATGCCGTCATTGGCCTGCTGGTCATCTACTGCTTCAAGGACGTTTCCCTGACAGCCGCTCCTCACGGCCTGCCGGAAGGCATTGCGGTGCTGGCTGTTGCCGGAGTGCATCTTTGGAAACGGAACATGCTGCTCTCCATCGGTGTGGGGACAGTCCTCTACATGCTGCTGGTACAGCTGGTATTTTGAAGGAAGGCCCGGGCGGACGAAGAAAGGGATGTTTATGAAGCGAGTCTGGAAAAGAACGCTGGCGCTTTTGGCCGGCGCAGTTTTGTCTATTGCAGCCGCCGTTCCGGCTGGGGCGGCCTGGCAGCGGAATCGTTCCGGCCAGTGGAGCTACCAGCAGGAGGGCGCCCTTCTCACCGGCTGGCAGTGGCTCGGCGGCGCCTGGTATCACTTTGACAGCGCTGGGCTCATGCAGACCGGCTGGATCTGGGATGTGGGCGCAGGGGCCTGGTATTACTGCAGCCGCAGCGGCGCCATGGCCAGGGGCTGGCAGTGGGTTGATGGGGCGTGGTACTTCCTGGATGGCAGCGGCGTGATGCGGACTGGGTGGGTCTGGAACAAAAACAACTGGTATTTTCTGAAAAACGACGGCGCCATGGCCACTGGATGGCTCATCGACGGCGGGCGGCGCTACTACCTGGATGCAAGCGGAAAAATGGCCGTCGGAACGGTCTCTATTGACGGTGTGCCGCATTATTTCCAATCCGATGGAACATTGGCGGCGGATCCCTCCTGTGAAAAATCCTCTTGGCCGGACCAGGTGCTGGAATTGGTGAACCAGGCCCGGGCCGCTGAGGGGATTTCTGCGCTGGCGCCGTCAGCAAGCCTCCAGGCAGGCGCGGCAGTCCGGGCAGAGGAGTGTGTGCGGAAATTCGATCATCTCCGGCCGGATGGCCGCGAATGGAGCACAATTTTCGAGGAGATCCCCCAGGCATCCGGCAAACGGGGGGAGAATCTCGCCCGGAATTATCCGGCTCCGGAGGCAGTGGTAGAGGCCTGGCTGAAATCGCCCGGCCATCGGGAGAACCTTTTGAACCCGGAGTTCAGCTATGTAGGAACGGCAGTCTATCAGGATTCTGACGGCACCTGTTATTGGGCGCAGCTCCTTGCCCAGACCATCCGCTGAGCATATGCGGGATTTCCAGTCTGAAAAATGCGCTGGAGGGACGAAACAGCCAGTTATTTTGTCCCTCCGGCGCAGTGCCTTTTCCGGCGGATATCCCTCTTGCATGGAAGGGAAAAACAGGATATAATATCCTGTAGGCCGGTATGGCCAGAATTGAGAAAAGGAACGGTTTTTTCATGGGAAGAGGGAATGATTTGGGCGCGGATTCCGTGCCCAAGCTGGTCTGGAAGCTGGCGGTTCCGTCCATGCTCGCGCAGTTTATCAATGTGCTCTATGGCATTGTCGACCGTATTTACATCGGCAATATCCCGGAGACAGGGGGCGCGGCTCTGGCAGGCGCTGGCGTCTGCGGACCGGTGGTGACACTGATCTCCTCCTTCGCCTTTTTGGTGGGGCTTGGAGGTGCGCCGCTGATGGCGATCCGGATGGGAGAGGGCAACCGCAAGGGCGCGGAGCAGATCCTCGCCAACTGCGCGGCCATGCTGCTGGGGCTGGCCGCAGTGCTGACAGCGGCCTTTTTTGCGCTCCGGAGGCCGCTGCTGCTGGCCTTTGGCGCTAGTGCTGCGACGCTGCCCTATGCGGAGAGCTACCTGACCATCATTGTCTGTGGTACGGTGTTCTCCGTGCTGACGGCGGGGTTGAACCAGTTCATTATCTGTCAGGGCTTTTCTACCCTGGGTATGGCGACGGTGGTGATCGGGGCAGTGCTGAATATCGCCCTGGATCCGCTGTTTATTTTTACCTTCGGCATGGGCGTGGCCGGAGCGGCTGCGGCTACGGTGCTCTCCCAGGCAGCGTCCTGTGCCTTTGTTCTGGCGGTGCTGTTTTCCAAGAAGATCCCCGTGCGGATCACCTTTGGCGGCTATTCGGGCCGGGTGGCCCGCCGGGTGCTGGCCTTCGGGCTGTCGCCGTTTCTCATCATCGCCACCGACAGTGTGGTGATTATCGCGCTCAACAGCTCTCTCCAGCGGTACGGCGGGGCGGAGCGTGGGGACGTGCTGGTGACCTGCGCGACAATCGTGCAGAGCTATATGCAGC
>CAKXAF010000130.1 GCA_934869045.1 uncultured Nitrososphaerota archaeon
ACTCGTTGAGCAGTGCGCTCAAATACACCACCGTACAGAACCCGAACCGTTTCCAGATGTTCATAATCACCAGCGAAAGCAGCGCGGTATCCGGCGAATTGAGCCAGCGCACCGGCTCCATCCCAAACAGCCCCAGCAGCGTGTTGAGGGAGCCGTACTGAGGGTGGTAAATAAACATCCACACCGCCGACATGGCCACCATAGAGGTCACGGTCGGGGAGAAAAACACCGTCCGGTAAAGCACGTTCATCCGGCTCTTTTTCGTCATCAGCACACTGAGTCCCAGACCCATCGCCATGGACACCGGTACAAATCCCAGGGAATACAGGACCGTTACCTTCAGGCTCTGGTAAAAATTTTCATCTGCCAGCAGTTCCCTGTAATTTCCCAGCCCCAAAAAACGCGGGGCGGAAGTCACCATGTCCCAGGAGTAGAAGCTGAGCACCAGGTTTCTCACAAGCGGATACAATTGGAATACCGCGATTAGAAAGAAAGCCGGCAAAATAAACAGATAGCCGATTTTTTGATAAACGGATGTTTCTCGTTTCAAAGTCATTCTCCTCTAGCTGCCCATCATTCTTTAAGAGCGTTCATTTATTTTCTGTTTTTAGAATACCATTCACCGCCGTCCCAGAAAAGCAAGCCCCGGTAAAATCCCCGGATGGCCCTGTAAAGCTTTCTCTTTTTTGCTGACCGAAATTTTACACGCAGGCGGCTTCTTTGCCTGTCCCGATCCCTAGATACGCCTCTCTAAAACAGGAAAAACCGCAAAACAAAACAGGACTTGCGCAGAAACGCAAGTCCTGTTTTGTTTCGCAAACAGAGCTGTAGGCATTTTCAGGGGACGCAGCCGCCTTGACGATGCGCCGCGCTGAGAATCGCCGTCAGCTCCACAACTCCGTCCACCGGCTCCGGCGGACGGTTTCTTTTGGCACGTCTTCCACTGTAACCAGAATGGTGTCCTCGCCGATCACGTCGATGCTCTCCCAGGGGATCGTTACATCCGGCTGCCGGCCCAGGAGGCCAAACAGCCGCAGCTTTCCATAAACGACCAGCCCTTTCACCTGAGCCCGTTCCGTGTCGATGGTCACATCGTCCACAAAGCCCAGCTTGGTGCCGTCCTTGATATTGACAATTTCCTTGCGCTGCAGTTCGCAGATCTTCGCTTCCACGGCGGCACCCCCTCTGCTACAGTCTATTCGCCGAGGGCCTCCGGTATGCCGTCCCGGGCAAACCAGACGTCCTCTACCTGAAAAGTTTTCCCGTTGAGATAGGAAAGGGCGTGTTCCTCCCGGAAGGCGAAGCGCAGCTTATAGGAATACAGCGCCTGACAGTCAAAGCCCCGTTTCTTCTCCGCCGCATTGGAGCCGTACTTCCCGTCCCCCACCAGCGGATGCCCGATATAGGCCATATGCGCGCGGATCTGATGGGTCCGTCCGGTTTTCAGCTCCACTTCCACCAGAGAGTACCGCCCGTTGGTCCGGAGCACGGTATACTTTGTGATCATCGTCTTGGTGTCCGTCCGGGGATGATCGAAGATCAGCGCCTTGTTCTCCGCCTCGTCTTTCCGATGATAATGGGTCAGCGTAGCGGACCGGGGCTCCGGCGTCCCCTTGACCAGGCAGAGGTAAAACTTTTGGATCTCCCGGTTCCGGATGGCCTCGTTGAGGATGCGGAGGGCTTCGGCGTTCTTGGCCACAATGACGATCCCCCCGGTGTTGCGGTCGATGCGGTTGCAGAGCGCCGGCGCAAAGGACGCCTCCCGCTCCGGATCGTACTCCCCCTTGTCATAGAGGTAGCGCTTCACCCGATTGATAAGGGTGTCCACGCTCTCCCCCTCGTCCTCATGGACGATGAGCCCCTGGGGCTTGTCCGCCAGAAGGATATTTTCGTCCTCGTAGACCGGGCGGACGTCCGGCCGGGCGGCCAGAAAATCCGGCGCCTCCTCCGAAAAAAATTCGTCGTTTATATAAAGCTCCACCACGTCGCCCTCCTGGAGACGGTAGCGGATCTCGCTTTTTTTGCCGTTGACCTTGATGCGCTTCAGTCTGAGATACTTGTACAGCAGATTCTGCGGCAGCAGGCGCACCGCCTTGGTCAGGTACTTGTCCAGCCGTTGACCGGCGTCGTTGGCGTTGATGACAAACCGTCTGATGGCGGTTCCCTCCTTTTAATCGATGCGGAAATCCTCGTCCCGATATGCCGGAAGCAGCTGATGGGCCTTGGGCCGGCGCTTCAGCGGCGCATAGACGAACTTCCGGCAGGAAAAGCACGGAGACACCGCCCCGTTTTTTTCACAGAGTACCATCTGGCCGTCCCTTGTGGGACGGCCCAGCTCGCAGTATTCACAGGCCGGCTCAATGTGTCGGCCGAACAGGACGCTTTTCACAAAACCCCTCCTCAGCTGCCGTACCCCAGGAATCCTTCCCCGCCGGGCGGCCTGCTTCCATTTTATCACACTTTTTCCGGCTTATCAAGAGCATCAGGCAGAGGACCACCAGCAGCACCGACGCCCCCAACGTCGCCGCTCCGCCCACCGGTACCGGATCTCCGGACGTGGCGAAAACCGGCAGGGGCAGATCCAGCTTGCGGACGAAAAACACCGTCAGCAGCAGGCTTGCCAGCACATAGATCCCCCGGAGAAAGACAAATTTGCGCATCCGCACCCCAGTCCCCCGGAGGAAGCAGGCCGCCTGCATCCAAACGCAGACCCCGCCAAAAGCCGTGTAAATCGTAGCCAGTATCAGCATCTCCATCCCCGGCAGTCCCGGCAGCCCGGCGCAGCCCACCGTCACCTCTAATAGTCCCGTCCAGACCGCCCCGCCCGGCAGGAATTCCATGGCGTGGGAAATCACCGAAAACACCAGCACAAAACAGCAGATGACAAACATGCTCTTCCCCGCCTCGGTCACCGCCGCGACAAAGCCCTGCAAATACCCCATCCGCGGCTCCTCCCGGTCTCCCCCGGCAGACGGCGTTTCCCCCTTCCCCCAGAACGCCCGGGCCAGCAGTCCGGTCAACACCGCAGCGGCTGCCTGACAGCCATACATGACCGCCCCGATCTTCACGCTGCCAAAGCAGGGCAGCGCCACCCCCGCAATGAGGAAGGACGGCGAGCAGTTGACGCAGAAGCAGAGCAGCCGCTCAGCCGTGCGGGGCTGGAGCCGCCCCTCGCGCACCATCCGCGCCAGCATCTTGGCCCCAACCGGATATCCGCCGATGAGGGACAGCAGGATTACCGGCACCGTTGCCGCCGGAACGCCGAACACCGCCCCCAGAAACCGCAGCGGCCGGAACAGGATGTCCCCCACATCGGTCAGCGCCAGAAAATCCGCAAAAATCAAAAACACAAACAGCGACGGGATCACCGACGTCAGGCATAGGGAAATTCCCTGCTTCACACCCGCCGCCACCTCCCCGCCCCGGAGCAGCACCGCCGCTCCGGCAAAAACAGCGAAGCTCCCCAGAAAAACCGGCCGCAGCCGCAGGCAGGCCCACTGAATCCCCTTCTTCACAGACCCGCCCCCTTCCGGGCGGCGGGCTCCAGTTCCAGAGACCGGATATCCCCCCGGATGGTGAAGGTCGAAGCTGTAAAATCCGATACCGTCAGCCCTGCCCCCAATACTGTCAGGGTCATCCCCCGCAGCAGCACCTTCACCAGATTGTCGTCATAAGACAACACCGACCGGCACTCTTCCACAAAAAGCTCCCGGCTGCCCTGGAGCTGGATCTGCGGCTCCATCGCTTCCTCCACCTTGCTCCGAAAGGCGCTGAGCAGCGGTTCCCGCCGGCGCTTTACAGGAATATGGCGGGTCCCCTCCCTGCACCGGTTCCGGGAATCGGTTTTCCGCAATACTTTCATCGGCGCTCCTCCCTTTTGCCTACGCTCTTCCATTATATTCTCGCTTTTGTGCGCATATACATGCAGTGCAAAGGAGGGAACGCCATGCATCTGCTTCCTGTGGCTGTATTCACTGTTTCCGGCGCCGATCCAGGCGCCTTTCTCACCGCCGCCCGGAATGCTGGGATCGCCGTCCGCCGCTTCCGCAAGCGGGACGGTGTCTGCCGGGGAGAGGTTTCGGCCTTTCACTATCGCCAGGCTGCCCGCCTGGCCAGAAAAAACGGCGTCCGCCTTCACGTAACAGAGCGGCGGGGCCTCTATTTCCGGCTGTACCGCTACCGCCGGCGCCTTGGCATCCCCATCGGAGCCATGCTGTTTCTGGCGGCCCTGCTTTTCTCCCAGTGCTTCCTCTGGGCAGTAGATGTCACTCCCACCGAGGCCGTCACCGAACAGCAGGTTCTGGACGTCCTCAAAAGCCACGGCCTCCGTATCGGGACCTATCTCCCGGCGGCAGATCTGAAAAACATCGCCCTTCTGGCCAGGACGCAGCTGCCCGGCCTCTCCTTTTTCGCCCTGAACCGGGTGGGAAGCCGCATCCAAGTGGAGATGGCCGATGCGGTCCCAGAGCCGCCCCGCCCTGCTGTCTCCGGAGACGGGACCTGCAACATCGTCGCTGCCAAAACCGGCCTGATACGGGTGCTGGAGCCCTACCGGGGCCAGACCATGGTCAAGGTCAACCAGTCGGTCTATGAAGGGGATCTGCTGGTCAGCGGAGTGGTAGAAAATGCGGATGGGCGGACCTCCTATCAGCACGCCGCCGCCAAAATTCTGGCGGAGACCCGGACGGAAAAGGAATTCGCCATCGATCTGCGCCAAACAGTGACCGAAGAGACCGGCGAGGTAAGGACCCGCTACCGACTGGATCTTTTCGGCAAAAAGCTGCCTCTGTTTCTGGCCTTTTCCGCCTTCCAGCCCAAGGAGCCCTATGAAAGCCGCACCTCATTTTTTGAGCCGCAGCTGGGCCCCCTCCGTCTCCCCCTCGGCGTGGAACGGGAGGAGCTGCATTTCGTCCGCCGGGAGGCCGTTTCTTTCACCGAGGAGGAGGCTCTGGGTCTGTTGGAAAACATGGCCCGGCTCTACGAAGAGGAGCTTGGAACGGAAATCCTCTCCCGGGAAACTTCCGCCGCTGTTTCCGGTAACCGGATGACCCTGACGGTGGTCTACACCCTTTTGGAGGATATTGCCCGGGAAAAACCCTTCGAACGAAGTGAGGTATCCTGAACCGCCTGCACAAATCCACAAGATTTTTCAACTTTCCGCAAGAAAACCGGGAAATTTTTCAACAAACAAAAAGCAGAATGGAAAACAAGAAATAGAGAGAAATCGAGATATTTGGAGTGATAAAGAGAGAATACCGGCTGTAAATTAAAAAAACGCCGTTTTTCCTCTTGACAGAACTTCCGCCAGCCGTTATAATAAAGTACGTTGTGAAAATGCGCTGGCTGGCGGATCTTCTCCGCCGAACCGGCTACTTATCGGTTTCACGAAAGAATCTGTTTGGAGGTACCAATATGTCCACTACTATGGCAAAACCGGCGGAAGTCACCCGCAAATGGTATGTGCTTGACGCGACGGACAAGCCCTTGGGCCGTGTGGCTGCCAAAGCGGCGCACATTCTGCGCGGAAAACACAAGCCTTCCTTTACTCCCAACGTTGATTGCGGCGATCATGTCATCATCGTCAACGCGGAGAAGGCAATCCTCACCGGTAAAAAGGCTGAGCAGAAATTCCTGCGCTGGCACACCGGCTGGATCGGCCACCTGAAAGAGGTTTCCTACAAAAAACTGATGGAAGAGAACCCGGAAAAGGCGATGACCGTCGCCATTAAAGGAATGCTTCCCGACACCGTGCTTGGCAGATCTCAGCTCCACCGCCTCCGTGTTTATCGGGGCGCTGAACATGAGAATCAGGCCCAGAAGCCTGAAACCTGCGAGTTTTAATCAGTGAAAGGAGGCAATTAACATGTATGATTCCAAACCCTACTTCTACGGCACCGGCAGAAGAAAACATTCCGTTGCCCGCGTGAGAGTCTACCAGGGCACCGGCAAGATCACTATCAACGGCCGGGATATCGACGATTATTTTGGCCTGGATACCCTGAAAACCATTGCCCGTCAGCCTCTGGCCCTGACTGAAACCGAAGGCAAATTTGACATCGTCTGTACCCTTGCCGGCGGCGGCGTAACCGGACAGGCCGGCGCGCTCCGTCACGGCCTGTCCCGCGCACTGCTCCAGTATGACCCGGAACTCCGTGCCACACTGAAAAAGGCCGGTTTCCTGACCCGTGATCCCAGAATGAAAGAAAGAAAGAAATACGGCCTCAAGGCTGCCCGTCGCGCTCCCCAGTTCAGCAAGAGATAATCTGCTGTTCAAACTGGTTCAAAGAGGCTCAAAAACCCCGAAAAACTGCGGTTTTTCGGGGCTTTTCTATTTCACATCTTCTGTTGCAGCTTGTCTGATTCTGGCAGGATTTGAACTGTTCTGACCCTGTTTTTCTTGATTAAAAATGGGGCAACCGGCCTTTTTTGCCCCCATTATGATTAAAAAATGGGGCAACTGGAAAGCAAAATCGAAGCATTTTCGAGGTGCTTTTGTCCTGTCGTTTCCCCATCGTTTACAAGCCTTTCTTTATGGTTTTTACTTTTGAAAGGGCTGGCCTGATTTGTCAGGATTTGACCAAACCGAATCCGGTTTATCTTTTCTTTCCTCATACCATCCGAACCCTTTGAAGGTGGTGAATACTCGCACATTTGCGCTGCACATCTATGGCCAGCTACAATGAAGGCGGAAAGACCTGCTAATGAAAGTCAAGTAGGAATTTCAAGATTTCAATTCAGAAAAAAGGCCACACGAAGCCAGACCGCTGAGCGCTCCAAAATTGAAACGGCGGTGGGCCAGAGAGGTGTTCAGTATGAGATCAGATCCGCGCCAGTGTGTTTAGATAAGCAGTTACCGAGGCGTAGTAGATACGCAGGAACTTGTTGGCAGAAGCCATCATGTAGACCTTGTAAGGCTTTCCTTCGGAACGCTTTTTGTCCATGAATTGGTACACAGGTTCGTCCAAAGGGGCGCTTTGCAGATAAATGCCCATCACAAGGAACAAAGTTCTGCGCAGAGCGGCGGAACCCCGTTTGGAGATGCTGCGGCTGTGTATGTCCATTTGGCCAGACTGGCAAGGAGGTGCGTCAATGCCGGCAAAGGCAACCAAAGCCTTTTTGGAGTGGAACCGGCGCACATCGCCAATTTCAGCCATGAGCTGCGGACCGAGCGTAGAACCAACGCCAAACATTTCCATGACCACGGGATATTCGGGTAAGGAAGCGGCCAAAGACTGCATCTCCTGTTTGAGTGCGGCGAGTGCAGCAGAGGTTGCCTTAAGCTGCGCAATTGCCTGTTGTACCAAAAGCTTGGTTGTCTCATTTCGGGGCATAACGCCAATGC
>CAKXAF010000131.1 GCA_934869045.1 uncultured Nitrososphaerota archaeon
GTCACAAGGTCAACGGCGGCGGAATGCTCTTTGACTGGGGCGTCCACCTGATTGACCAGATGCTGGATCTGATCGACAGCCCGGTGGTGTCGGTGTGCGCGCACCTGCAAAAGGTTTTCGGAAGCGAGGTCGACGACAATATCAAGGTGTTCCTGCGCTTTGAAAACGGTGTTTCCGCCACCTGCGAGATGTCCACCAACTGCTTTGTCAACCTGCCCCGCTGGCACATGTCCTGCACCGGCGGCACCGTTGTAGTGGAGGACTGGAGCTGCAAGGGACGGATGGTCAAGCTAAACACCGATGCGGAGATGGCATGGGACGACGAGATCGTCTACACGGAGGCCGGTCCCACCCGGACAATGGCTCCCCGGCCCAGGCAGACCACCACGGAGCTTCCCCTCCCGGCGGTCCAGTCCGACTGGGCGGACTATTACCGCAACATTCTGGCTGTGATGGACGGGAAGGCGGAGCTGATCGTCAAGCCGGACCAGGCGCTGCGGGTCATGAAGGCCATCGACCTGCTGTTTGAATCGGAAGCGCGGGGAACCGGGCTTGCCTGCCACATTTAACAACGAGGAGGATGCTGTATGAAAAAAGTATGGATTTTTCAGGGCGGATGGGACGGCCATGAGCCGAAGTTGACCAGCAAACGGTTTGGGGGGCTTTTGGAAAAACACGGGTATACCTGTGAAATTTTTGACACCCTGGACCCCCTGGGCGACTTGGACGCGCTGATGGAGCTGGACCTCATCGTGGCCTGCTGGACCATGGGCGAGATCAACAACGATTATGTGAAAAATATCGCCAAAGCAGTGGGTGCGGGCGTGGGCCTGGCCGGCTGTCACGGCGGCATGTGCGATTCCTTCCGGCAGAATACGGAATGGCAGTTTATCACCGGCGGGCAGTGGGTCTCCCACCCTGGAGGCGACGGCATCGACTATATGGTCAACATCTGCCGCGGATCCAGTCCCATTGTCGAGGGCCTGGAGGACTTCCCGGTGTGCAGCGAGCATTACTACCTCCACGTGGATCCTGCTATCGAGGTCCTTGCGACAACCCGTTTCCCGTCGGTGTCTTACTATCACATCTCCAATAAGCCGGTGGACATGCCGGTGGCCTGGACGAAATTCTGGGGGAACGGTCGGGTATTCTACACCTCTCTCGGCCACCACGACGACGTGTTTGAGAAGTCTCCCAATGCAGAAATCCTCATGGAGCGTGGAATGCTCTGGGCAGCCGAGGGCAGGCCCTACGCCAGGGAGCACGGCCTGACCACCGAGCGCTTTGAAAACAACGCGAAAATGTATTAAAAAAGCAGCCAGCGCCCCGGCGTAGGCCCGCCGCCTGCCCCCAAAGCCGGCCAATAGGAACCGAAGCGCCGGAAAGCGGTGTGCGTATGCCATAGACGCTCTCTCCGGTTGCGGCGGGCGTGGTACGGCGGCACGGCGGGTTGATCCGAATCCGGCAGACGGAAAGGGGGACCGGGGGAATTCCCCGGCACCTTTTTCTCCCCCCCTCTCTTTCCGCGCGGAAAAAGAGGGGGTGCGGGGTAGCCCATAAAAAAATCCAGCGTGTCCGAGGCCGCGTAGGCGGTAAAAGCCGTCACCGCCCAGGCGGCAGAACCCTCGCTGCCTGGACGGCGGAAAAAACATCCCCATTACGATTTAGGAGGTTTTACCATGCTGAAACCCGTAAAAGTGGCCATGATCGGCGTCGGCGCCATCAGCGGCATCTACCTGGAAAATCTGACAAAAACCTTTCAGGAGGTCGAGCTTATCGGCGTCTGCGACCTGATCCGCGAGCGCGCGGAAAAGGCCCGGGACTCCTATCAGATCCCCAAGATCTACGATACCATGTACGACGCCTTCGCAGACCCGGAGGTGGAGGTCATCCTTAACCTGACCCGGCCCTACGAGCATTTCGCCGTCTCTAAAGCGGCGCTGGAGGCCGGCAAGCATGTCTATTCCGAGAAGCCCCTGGGCGCGGACTTTGAGGAGGGCCGGGAGCTGGTGGCTCTGGCCGAAAAGAAGGGCCTGCTGCTGGGCGGCGCGCCGGATACCTTCCTGGGCGCGGGCATCCAGACCTGCCGCAGCCTTATTGACGGCGGCTTTATCGGCCAGCCCATCGGCGCGGCGGCGTTCATGATCTGCCACGGCCATGAAACCTGGCACCCGGATCCGGAATTTTACTACAAGCGCGGCGGCGGCCCCATGATGGACATGGGTCCCTACTATGTAACCGCTCTGGTCAACCTTTTGGGCGGCGTGAAAAGCGTTACCGGCGTGACCAAGTCCTCCTTTGCCAAGCGCGTCATCACCAGCGAGCCTCACCGCGGGGAGGTCATCGACGTGGAGGTGCCCACCTATGTAACCGGTACGCTGCAGTTCAACAGCGGCGCAGTTGGGACCCTGTTCACCACCTTTGATGTTTACTATAAAGGCCAGGCCCGCTTTGAGGTCTACGGCACGGAAGGAACGCTGCTGGTTCCGGATCCCAACTGCTTCGGCGGCCCCATCCAGCTGCTCCGCCCCGAAGATGGGGAGTACCGGGAAATGCCGCTGACCTTTGATTACCGCGAAAACAGCCGGGGTCTGGGTCTGGCGGATATGGCCTGCGCCATCCGTACCGGCAGCCCCTTCCGAGCCTCTTACGAGCAGACCTGCCATGTGCTGGAAATCCTCACCGCTTTTGAAAAGAGCTCCGATGCTGGAAAAACCTTGGAGCTGGAAACCCACTACGAAAGAAAAGCCCCTATTTGCCGGGGCAAGATCCATGGCGTGCTGGACGAAACCTTTACCCTGTAACCGGCGCCGCTTCAAACAGGAAACCCGCCCGCTTCCTCCGGATATCCGGAAGAGGCGGGCGGGTTTTCCATGCTTGACGGAGAAGGATCCTCAGCCGTTTTTCGCGCGGAAAGATTCGCAGTCAGTGCACTGAACCATGGTCGGGTTTGCCTCATGGGTGCCGACGGTGATACAGTCGAGAGAACAGTAGTTATCCGTGTCACAGTGATAGGAACACTGGGTAACGCTGCATTTGATGCTCTTGTTTGCTTTGCAGTCAGCCATTGTATTTTCCTCCTTCCATTGGAATCTGGATTTAGTTTGCCCGACGGATTTTCGAATAAACGGCTTTCAAAAAATTTCCGGAAATTTACGAAAAGACGGTAGACAAGGCCATTTGACGCGGTATAATAAAATAAGGAAGTTTCTGCGCTTTTCAGCGGCGCGGGATGGAATTTCATATATAGGAGGAACCGGTATGCTGTATGGAATTGTGGACATGGGCTCCAACTCGATCCGCCTCTCCATTTTCCGGGAGGAAAATGGCGTTATCGCCCAGATTATCAGCAAAAAAGTCATGGCTGGCCTGGCGGGCTATGTGAAAAAAGGAAAACTCACCCAATCCGGCATTGAAAAGGCCTGCGTTGCCTTGGAGACGCTCCGGGAGGTTTTGGATAATTTCAATGTGGACGGCGCCGGAATTTTTGCCACGGCCTCTCTGCGCAACATCTGCAATCAGGACGAGGCGCTAAACCAAATGCAGCGCGTCACCGGCATTGCGCCGGAGATTATCTCCGGCAAAGAGGAAGCCCGCCTGGACTTCGTAGGAGCTACCCGCTTTTACCCCATGGAACGGGGCCTGCTGGTGGATATCGGCGGAGGAAGTACGGAGCTTGTTTGGTTCGGCGAAGAGGGCGCCAAGGAGCTAATCAGTATCCCAATGGGATCCCTGTCCCTCCACACCCAGTTCGTCTCAGGCTTGATTCCTGGCCCGAAGGAGCGGGAAAAGATGCGGAAGTCCATCCGGGAACAGCTGGACGCGGTGGACTGGCCCGTGGAAAGCGGGTGTACAGTCTGCGGTATCGGCGGCACCATGCGGATGGCCCTTCAGCTGAGCCAGGAGCTTTTGGGGCGTGCCAAGGCGGAGTCCCGTTTCTCCCTGGACGATCTGGAGCAGCTGCTGAAAATCGCCTGCAGCGACGATCCGGATGTTTCAAAACCCGCCTATAAGATCGTACCGGAGCGGATGTTCAGCATGGTCCCCGGACTGTTGATTATCCGTGAAATTTCCCGGAAATTCGGCTGTGCCGACTTTTTTGTCAGCCGTGCCGGAGTTCGGGAGGGCTATCTGATCACCCGTTTTTTGGAACCGGCCCTTGCCGGCTCCAGACAGAAAAACTGAGAAAAGGATGGACAATCGAAATGAATCGCGATATGCAGGAATCGGTCAATTACCGCAGTTGTATGCAGAACCGGGAGCTGTCCTGGCTGAAATTTAACCAGCGCGTGTTGGAAGAAGCCAACTGCCCGGATACGCCCTTGCTGGAACGGTTCCATTTCCTGTCGATTTTCACCAGCAACCTGGATGAATTTTTTATGGTTCGGGTGGGAAGCCTCATCGACTACATGCTCTTTTCACCGGACTATTCCGATAACAAGACCGGCATGACTGCGGCGGAGCAGCTTTCAGAGATCTATCGCGCCTGCATCCCGCTTTATGTTCTGCGGGACGACGCCTTTTCCCGGATTAATCGGGAGCTTTCCGGGGCCGGCATCACCTATGTCCGCATGTGCGAGCTGCGCAAGCCGGAGGAAAAACTGGTGGAGGATTTCTTTACCCGGGAGGTCATGCCGGTGCTTTCTCCCCAGATCATCGACCAGAGCCATCCTTTTCCCCATATCGGCAACAAACAGCTCAACGTCGCTGTAGCCCTGCGGCAGCAGAACCACGGCGTATTCGGCATCATTCCCGTTCCGGCGGTCGTCCGGCGGGTGTTTACGGTAGACCCGTCCGAACGGCGGTTCGTCCTGGTGGAGGACGTCCTCCTCCATTTTGCGGAAAAGGTCTTTGAAAAATACAAGGTCGCCGAAAAAGCAGTGATCTGCGTCACCCGCAATGCGGATATCGACACGGATGCCGGCCTGTTGGACGAGGACACGGACTACCGCCAGCATATGAAAAAGATTCTCAAAAAGCGGTTGCGCCTTTCCCCGGTACGGCTGGAGATCCAGGGGGAAATGAGCGAAGATGCCCAGAAGTATCTCCGTTCCAAGCTGGGACTGGAGCGGGCACAGGTGTTCCGCTCCCACGCGCCGCTGGATCTTTCCTACTGCTTCGGGCTGGACGCCCGGCTGCCCTTTGATATGAAGCGGGCCCTGCTGCAAACTCCCTTCACTCCCCAGCCATCGCCCATGGTGAACCCGTCCGCGCCGATTATCCAGCAGGTGCTCCGGCGGGACATCCTGCTCTCATACCCCTATGAGGCGATGAAGCCTTTGCTCAACCTGCTGCGGGAGTCCGCGGAGGATCCGGATGTAGTTTCGATTAAAATCACCCTCTACCGCATCGCCCGGCAGTCCACCCTGGCGGAGGCCCTCATTGAGGCGGCGGAAAACGGCAAGGACGTCACTGTCCTGATGGAGCTGCGCGCCCGGTTTGACGAGGAAAACAACATCGAATGGGCCCAGCGCCTGGAGGAGGCCGGCTGCCGGGTGATCTACGGCATGGACGGCTTTAAGGTCCACTCCAAAATCTGCCTGATTACCCGCCGGTCCAAGGGGGAGATTCAGCACATCACCCAGATCGGTACGGGAAATTACAACGAAAAGACCGCCAAGCTCTACACCGACCTGGCCATCCTCACAGCAAACCACAACATCGGCGCCGATGCGGCCTCTTTCTTTATGAATTTGTCCTTGTCCAACCTGGACGGTTCTTACCACGACCTCTGGGTGGCGCCCGCCAACTTCAAGGAAAGCATCCTCCGCCTGACCGACGCGGAGATCGCCAAGGCCAGGGAGGGAAAGGACGCCCGGATTCTGGTCAAGTGCAACTCCTTCACCGACAAGGACATTATCCAACGATTTGTGGACGCCTCCCGTGCCGGGGTGCAGATCCGGCTCATCATCCGTGGAATCTGCTGCCTGACCCCTCAAATCCCCGGCCTGACGGAGAACATCCAGATCGTCAGCATCGTGGGCCGCTTTCTGGAGCACTCCCGCATCTATGCCTTTGGAGTAGGGGAGGAGAGCCGGGTCTTTATCGCCTCCGGCGACATGATGACCCGCAATACCGAGCGCCGGGTGGAGGTGGCCTGTCCCATCTACGACCCGCGGATCAAGACGCGGCTGCTGGAGATGATGGATATCATGCTTCGGGACAATGTCAAGGCCCGGGAGCAGTTTGCCGATGGACGGTATATCCTGCGTTCTCCTTTGGACGCGCCGCCTCTCAACGCTCAGGAGCGTTTCATGCAGCAGGCTAAAGAGCCGCCGGCCCAGGCGGATTGGGAGACAGATAAGCCCATTCGGGAGGAACGGCGCTTTCTCGGCTGGTTCCGTCGGAAGAAGTGACCAACATCCTGGGAGGAAGGCATGAGCGATTATAAAATTCTGATCGTGGAGGATGACGCCGCCATCGCCGGCGTTCTCTCCTCCCACCTTTCCCATTGGGGGATGGAGGCCCGCTGCGCCGGGGATTTTTCCGATGTTACCGGCGAGTTCGTCCGGTTTGCGCCCCATCTGGTGCTTATGGACATCTCTTTGCCCTTTTATAACGGCTATCACTGGTGCGCGGAGATCCGCCGCCTGTCCCAGGTCCCGTTGCTGTTTCTGTCCTCAGCCGGGGACAACCTGAATCAGGTCATGGCCATGGATCTGGGGGCGGACGGCTTTATTGTCAAACCCTTTGACCTGGACGTGCTGACTGCCCGGGTCCGCGCCCTGCTTCGCCGGACCTATTCCTTCGGGGACTCCGCCGGGCTTTTGGAGTACGGCGGAGTGGTGCTGAATCTGGCCGGGGCGGCTCTCTCCTGGAACGGCCGTCAGACGGAGCTGACCAAAAATGAATTCCGCATTTTGGAGGCCCTTATGGAGAATCCCGGCGCCGCAGTTTCCCGGGACACGCTGATGAAGCACCTTTGGCAGAGCGACTGCTTCATCGACGACAATACCCTTACCGTCAACATCGCCCGTCTCCGCCGGAAGCTGGAGGAACTGGGTCTTGGGGGCTTTGTTGCGACACGGAAGGGCCTGGGGTATCAGGTCTGCCTTCCGGAGGAGCATTTATGAAAAAGAAAGATCTGCTGGCCTATTTGCGGGACCGGCGGCGGGCCGCCGCCGCGCTGACAGGTTTTCTGCTGCTTTTCTGGGTGGTTTATGCGGTATATCAGCTTCCCTCCGGCGTTTTTGGTTACGGCGCCCTGCTGGTCTTGACTGTTGGACTGCTGTTAGGAGTCTGGGACTTCTTTCGCTTTGTCCGAAAGCGCCGCGCCCTCTCCAACCTGAAGGAGACGGTGGACGTCTGCTCCGGCAG
>CAKXAF010000132.1 GCA_934869045.1 uncultured Nitrososphaerota archaeon
CCCATGGAACGCGCGGTACCGGCGACCATCCGCATAGCGGATTCGAGGTTGGCGGCGTTCAGGTCAGGCATTTTGGTTTCGGCAATCTTCTGGACCTGCTCTTTCGTGAGCTTGCCAACCTTTTTCTTGTTGGGCTCGCCGGAAGCAGTCTCCAGGCCGGCGGCTTTCTTGATGAGGACAGCCGCGGGAGGGGTCTTGGTGATGAAGGAGAACGTGCGGTCGGCATAAACGGTGATGACCACCGGGATGATCATGCCGATCTCGTTCTTCGTGCGCTCGTTGAATTCCTTGGTGAACGCCATGATGTTGACGCCATGCTGGCCAAGGGCCGGACCGACAGGCGGCGCAGGGGTCGCCTTGCCAGCGGGGATCTGAAGCTTAATGTAGCCTGTAACTTTCTGAGCCATGATAAGCACCTCCAAAATAACGTGGTAACTGGCGGAATGGGACTCCCATTCCTCCCACATTCAAATCGGAACGGTTGTATTCCAATCTGAAAGCCGTCCGAGACGGACGATTCGATGTGTCTGCTAAGGAATTAATCCCGGACCAGCTCGACCTGGCCAAGCTGCAGTTCCGCAAGAGTATCGCGTCCAAACATGGAAACCGTGACCTTTACCAGATCCTTGTCCACGTTCACTTCCTCCACCCGGCCGATAAAGCCTTCCAGAGGGCCATGGATAATTCGGACGCTGTTCCCGACGCTGTAATCCACTTCAACGGTCCGCACCTCGACGCCCAGATCCTCAATCTCCTTATCGGTGAGGGGGATGGGCTTGCTGGTGGGACCGACAAAGCCGGTCACGCCGCGGATATTACGCACCACATACCAGGAATCGTCGGTCAAGATCATTTTGACCAACACGTATCCGGGAAAGATTTTGCGTTCCACTTCCCGCTTTTTGTCGTTTTTATACTCCACGACGGTTTCCGTAGGGATCTTTACCTCAAAAATCAAGTCGCCGAACCCCTGGTTCTCCACGACCTTCTCTATATTTTGTGCAACCTTGTTCTCGTACCCCGAATACGTGTGGACTACATACCATTTTGGCGTTTCTGCCATATTTGAAACCTCCGACAATCAGCATTTGGAAACGGACAGCCAGGACGCGTTTACGCCCCCAGCAGGAGCCCTCTCAGCAACGTAAGCAGGGCGTCCAGAACCCAGATCACGACTCCAACCGCGCCCATCACGGCAAAAACCACGACGGTGTTTTTGAAGACCTGCTTCCGGGTGGGCCACACGACCTTTTTGACTTCGCTTCTCAAATCCTTGAAGAAACGGGACGCTTTTTTCAGAAAGCCGTCTTTTTTCTTTGCGGGCTTGGCTTTCTCTGGAGATTTTTTCTCCATCTGCTCTGCCATGCGGGTACCCCCTTCTTCGTTACTTGGTCTCCTTGTGGGTCGTGTGTTTTTTGCAGAAACGGCAATACTTGCTCATTTCCAGTCTGTCGGGATCGTTTTTCTTGTTCTTCATCGTGTTGTAGTTGCGCTGCTTGCACTCCGCGCAAGCCAAAGTCACTTTTACCCTCATGTTCGGCACCTCCTGTATAATCGGACTGTTTTGCCTCCCTCAAAAAGGAAGAACGCTCAAGGTCTTTCCTCCGCGAATCCGTTTCGGAAAGGCTTGGCCGGAAAGTTGTCCGGCCAAATTTTTGCACAAAAAAATAAACCCTTTTAGAGGTAATAACAGTATAGCATATCCCTCCCAGCCTGTCAAGATGTTTAGGAAATATTCTTTTTCGCCGCCAGAGGAACAGCCAAGCAGATACCAAGGGGAGAAGCCCGTTCCCAGCTTCTGTGCCAGAAATCCAAAAACCGGCGGAGCCAGCAGGATTCCCGCGCAGGATGCCGCCATTTGGGAACCCATCGCCGACTGGGGAAATCTCCCGCCCAAAATTCTGAAGCGTCAGATGGATCGGATTGGGAAAAAGCGCTCCATTGCCAGCCCCACCGGAAATAGGCTCACGCCTGACGCGCAGCCCTATCCTTTTTGATGCGGACTGCAAAATCCGCACAAAAATTCAGCTTTTCCCAATTTTCAGCACAGAACGGTCAAATTTTTTCAAGAACCAGTCGAAGACGGCCGCCAGCCCCAGCGTCAGCGGCAAACTCGCCGCCAAAAAGACATAGGGATAGGCGTTTAAGCCCCATTCACTGAGCACCAGCATAGGAAGCCGCTGGATGATATAAATGGTAAAGACCTGCCCGCCCAGCCATAGCAAGGCCCGGTTTCCGAAAGAGACTTTCATTGTCACCATTACGCCAGCCAGGCAGAAAACTACTGCCAGCGCCTCATAGGCCGGCAGGCTGTTCCGCCAATAGAACAAAATCCGCCCCACAGCCAGCACCGCTGCCAGCGTGATCCAGTACCGGCTCTCCCGGGAAAGGAACGCTTCGATCCGGGCTTTGTACAAGGAGTACCACATGCCCGCTACGTAACAGAAAATCGTATCGTACCACCACCAGGAGTTGGGGTAATAATAATGGAACGCCACGACATAAACTGCGCTGAAGGCTGTCAGCGCCGCCAGCTGCCCCACCCTGGACGGAATGAAACGCAGCGCCAGCCAGCTCGCCAGATAAAGCACCAGCATCGCCCAGATAAACCAGTTGCTGTTGCCCACCGACTCCCAGGCCAGAAAACCGGCCAGTATCCGCTTCCAATCGTAGGAAATCCCCAGCAGGGCATCCGCCAGAAGGTAGAGCACCACGGCGATGTCAAAATGGATCAGGGTGGTCAGAAACCGCTTTTTCGGGATCGTCCGAACATAGTCCTGTCCCTTCTTTTGAAAGGATTCGTAAACGCCGTAGCCGGAGTAGAACAGGAACAGCGCCACAATCAGCTGTCCCAGCCAGTTATTGACCAGCTGAAAGGGCCGGTCAATAGCATTTTGAAAGGTCACGCAGCTTTTATAATGCCGCAGAAATACGAACATCACAAAGATCCCCTTTACCGCCTTGGTGCTGGGGATGCTCATGTAGTCCGGGCGGATTCCCTTTCCGGTAAAGCGTGCGCCGAACAGAGCGATTCCAAAAACCGCAAGCAGAACAACTGCCATTTTCTTCCCTCCAATCAGGCTTAGTATACCACAGCCCGGCAGTGCGGGCAAGCGCCTTTGAAAAATTTCATTTTCTCATAAATCGCCCGCATTTAAAATTCCTGTCCGGTCGGCGGGAACCTTGACACAGGAGAGAAAAAACCGTATAATAAACTCATTACAACCAGTTATTAGACAGGGGGAAGATCATGTCCAAATTTGCAATGGCTTTTAACATCGGAAAGACAAACGAAGAAAGAATCGAAGCCTTCAACCTGTATCAGGAAGCCTTCCATGCCAAAAAGATTTCAGAGGCAGCGCCGCCTAACGGCGGCGATCTTCACATCGTAATGGATCTGGCCGGGACGAGGATCCTCCTGGCCCCTGGCGGAAAAGTGCAAAAAATAACAGAAAATGCCATGTGCTGTGAGTTCCATTTTGACAGCGAAAATGACCTAAAAAAGGCGTATCAGATTTTGGCCAGACAGTCTCTCCGCTGCAGCTTAGAAGGGCCCTATCCGTGGGCAGCGCTGTTAGGACTCGTAGTAGATCGGTTCGGAATCTGTTGGGCGCTTTATTACAACGAATAATGCGCACAGGCGACCGCTCAAATCCGCCGGACCATTTCAAAATTTTCAGACAGAAACCCCGGGGAAGCAGGGCCGCTTCTCCCGGGGTTATTCTTTCAGCTTGCGTCTGGCCGCTTACCGGCAGCGCTCCTTAATCGCCTGGTTGACCCGTGCCCGGAGATCCAGCAGATAGGACGCGTCTTGGGGATATTCGAAGAAGGTGATCTCCTTGGATAGGCCGCCCTCCAGCAGGTTCATGACATAATCCCGGGAAGTCAGGGATTCCAGCAGCCGGAACGCCCTCAGGTCGTTGAGAGCCTCGGCGAAGACCAGCTGACGGATGGAACTCCAGGGGGTGCCGTCCGGACCGGGATACACCATAAAGGCGTCGCCGGAGGGAAACGCAAAGTCCGCGTCCGTCACAGCAAAAGGGTCCAGATGGCGGAGGGACCAATAGGAATTATAGAAATTGAAGCCCCATTGGAGGAACCCGGCGATCCGGTACTTGTAAAACTGCGCTCCGATGATCCGGTTCCGGGCAGAAGGCATGGAAAAGAACCGGTTGCTGACCTGGTATCCCTGGCTGCAGCAATAATAAACCCAGAGATTGGGAACATTCCCCTCCAGGAAAGGCGTCACCGCATTGGTTGCCACCACCGGATGCTCGCAGACACCCTGCTGGTAAAAATTGAAATCGCTGAGGGCGTCCATGATGGCATAGCCTTTCAGATAAGGCGCAACCTGCTCCTTGCAGGCATTGTACTGAGGCAGATGGTCGCCGTGAGGCTCGTCGGAAACGTGGAAAAAAGCATGCTGCTTGTCCACTCCCAACCGCTCCAGCTCCGCGGTGAGCGCCGGAAGGAATGCGGCCAGGAATGCGCGGTACTCCGCCCCGGTTGCATCGGTATCCCAGCCAAAGATGCGCCGGTACTCGCCGTCCACTGTTGCCATGACCTTAGGACAGTGCCTGGCGCCCCACTGGGTGTACAGATGAGAAATTTCAAAGTACTGAATGCCGCATTCCCGGCACATCCGGATCCAGCGATCCAGCTTCCCAAACCCAAAGGAGTAGGCGCCGCTGTTCAACGACACGTCCACCAGCTGAATGGTGGTGCGTTCCCCACCCACAGCGGTGTCCAGCGGAGGCGTGACCACCGGGGTCAGGATCATATTGATGCCGTATTCTGCCGCGCTGGCAATCTGGCGGCGCAAAAGCTCCCAGTGTTCCTCGCTAAAGACTTCGACATGATAGTAGTCTGCCAGACAGTCTCCGTGAAACCATTCGGTGTGGATGAGCTCCTGTGCGGGCAGGCAGGCGGGAATAACCTCCACCCACACGGAGGCGGAAAAAACGCTTGTATTCTCACCCTCACCGGCGGTACTCGTGACCGTCAGAGGAAATTCACCGGCCGGGGTTTCCTCATCCGAACAGATCTCAATCCAAAGTGCTCCCCACCTTCCAAGCTCCAGCCGAATCGTCCCATCCTGGACAGGCTGCAGCAGATCCGGATAAAGGCCCGGGGTGGTCCGGAGGTAGTTGCCGTCAGACGCATCGGTAACCGGGTGCGCGCTGGGCATTTCTTTTACCTGATGGATTTTCACCCATTTTTTCAGAGGGGATTCCAGCGTCACCTTGGCAGGGACGCCGTAATGGAGCTGCCCTCCGTCGGGAGATTCCACAAAATAAGCGGTTTGGAGGGAAAGCCGGTCCTTCCGCAGCATTGAGAGCCTGCCGGAAAAGGGCATTGGCCGTGCATCGGAAAAGACTTTCTCCAGGCTGGAGACCACAAACATTTCGCTGGGCATCAAAAGCGCCTCCTGTTTCGTCGTGCCGCCAAGGCGGCCGGTATTGTCGGATGGCAGCGGCATAACCGCCGGAGCCGGAAAATTCAGCAGACCTGCTTTTCCCTAGGAAAATGCCTTGGGAGTTATGATACCACGTCCGCCGGAGCTGCCGCTGTTTTTCGCCAACAAAATCGAACTTGGTACAATATTCCCAAGGAGGGCCGCCAGGCCCCCGAAGGCCGTGCAGCCGGCCTCGGCTTTTCCACAGGAAGAGACCTTGAGGTTATTATACCATACCGGACATTTGCGGGGAAGCCGCCGTGGGAAAACCCTCTAAATCCTGAATTTTTCCATAAAAAAGCAGAAGTCCAGCCGACGTTGCAAAAATCTCAAATCTGTGTTACCATAAGGACAAGGACACCGTGTGAAAAGAGGAAATGCCATATGGAAATTACGATCAAACCGGCTTCCTCCCGGAAAGAGCTCGTCGAAATCGCAGCTCTGGCCGCAAGGATCTGGCACCAGCATTACGACAGGCTGCTGGGAACGGAACAGGTCGACTATATGCTGGAACGCTATCAGAGCGAACCGGCACTGGCGGCCCAGCTGGCGGAAGGTTACACCTACCTTTCTGCCCGGGACCACTCTGGAACCCTCGTGGGGTACTGTGGGTACCATCCGGAGGGCGACCGCCTTTTTCTGAGCAAACTCTATGTAGCCAAGGAAGCCCGGGGCTCCGGGATCAGCCGGCTGTTTTTGAACCGTCTTCTGGAGGCTGCCCGCGGGATGTCCGCCATCTATCTGACCGTAAACAAACACAACGAAAGTTCCATCGCCGTTTACCGGAAGTTCGGCTTCCGGACGGCGGATGCAGTGACGACCGCAATCGGCGGCGGATTTGTCATGGATGACTACATCATGGAACTTCCCCTCCGCTGATTCAGAAAGGCAGGTATTGCTATGAAACGGAAATTTTTTTGCTTAACCGCTCTTTTGCTGGCGGTGCTGACCGCGGCAGCCCTCTCGGCCTGCGGAGGGGATCCCTCCTCTGTACCGGAGAATTCCTCTGTGGTTTCATCGGAGCCTTCTGTGCCGTCTTCCCAGCCGGAGGAATCCTCCGGTGCAGAAAAAGCTGCTGTTTCCCCAGGGGAGGCAGAGACGCTGGCCAAAGAACGGATCCCGCTGGATTTTAACGGAAAATACGCCCTGGATCCTGTGGATGAGGAGACAGAGGTGGCCGGCAAGGGCTATTACCAGTTGTCTGTCACCGGCGGGGAAGAACTGATCGTTCTCGTTGGCAAAGAGGACGGCAGCGTCCTGACCCGTTATCCCGACGGCACGACCTATACCGTGGAGGAGGATCCTGCTTTCCAGATCACGCCGACCCAGTGGGGCGGCATCTATGCCACAGAGGACGGAAATGTCCTGACTATCGACCTGATCGATAACAATTCTTTTGAGTTCACCCTGACGGTCGGGGATGACTCCTTGGAGGCACAGGTCGCGCGGCTTTCCGCCGACAGCCCCACCCAGGCCGAATTCACCGGAGAGGATGGGGTCCGGCTGCGCTTCGCCTATCTAAGCGGCGCTGTCCGGGTCACTTCAGAGGATTCTGCCGGCGCGGCATTTGAAGGGGACTATTCTCCCGAACGCTGACGCCGAATATCATTCTTCGGCGGAGGCCGCGGCGAAAACCCAACCGGTTCCATAAAACAGGGCGTCTCCCCAACGGCTTTGGGAGACGCCCTGTTTTTGATTTTTAACTGCCGAGGTCTTATGTCCGCAAAAATGTGCAGCGGGCAGCTTTTTCTTTTGGTTTGCCGCAGGGTTCCAAAGAATTGGAACCCACGCCCATCCCGGCTTATTTACGTCCCTTGTTTAATCAGCGTTCCGACGGGTCTGGCGGCCTTTCAAAACGTGA
>CAKXAF010000133.1 GCA_934869045.1 uncultured Nitrososphaerota archaeon
CTTTTCCGAAAATATGCAATTTTTCCTTGAAAACAGTTGTGTCTTTTCGAATTTGTGCTATAATAAAGAATGTATACACAAATCACTCGTGGCGCTGCTTTGCGGCGGCTGCGTTGGAATCTCGTGCCGCCCGCCTTCGGAGGCCCCGGAGCGGGGAAAAGAAAGGACAGGAGAGTATGGATCAGAAAAGCACTGCTGCCAGCGGCAGCATCAAAATTTCCGAAGAAGTCGTCGGGACCATCGTTAAAACAGTTCTGGATGAAATCGACGGCGTGCATTCCCTGACGACCCGGCCGGTATCCCCTTCCGACATGCTGTTTCGGGCTTCCGTCCTCAAGCCCATCTCCATTACGCTCAACGCCGATGTTGCGGCCATTGACATTGCGGTGAACCTCTGTTTCGGCTACCGGGTCAAAACGGTTTCCGAGCAGATTCAGCAGCGCGTAAAAGATACGGTTCAGGATATGACAGGCGTCACCGTCAGCCGGGTCAATGTCTATGTTGCCGGCGCGAAGGCAAAAGAGGCTGTCTGAAACCGGAATTTTGAAAATTCGCTCTTCGGGAGGATACTATGAAAAAAATTAGCCGCCATCAGATGAGGGAGAACGCCTTTGTCCTGGTCTTTGAAAAAAGCTTTTCCGACGATTCCGTGGAGGAGATTCTGGACACGGCGCGGGACTGCGATGCGATTGATGTGACAGATCAGGTGGAGGCAATGTTCCGCGGGGTGGTGCAAAATCTGAATGCCATCGACGCCGCAATCGCCCCCAATCTGAAAAAATGGACCAAGGAGCGGATTTCAAAGGTCAGCCTGGCGATTCTGCGCCTTGGCGTTTATGAAATCATGTTCTGTGAGGACGTGGAAGACGATATTGTCGTCAGCGAATGTGTCAAGCTGGCAACAACCTTCGCCTATGATGACGACGTGGCTTTTGTCAACGGTGTGCTGGGCTCCATCGTCCGCAGCAAGGCCAAATAAGATGGCGCTTACTTTTGGGATCGACACAAGCAATTACACCACCTCCGCCGCCGTCTATGACAGTGCGGCGGGGGTGATTGTAATGGAAAAGCGGCTTTTGCCAACGGGAGAGGGCGCATTGGGTCTCCGGCAGAGCGACGCGGTTTTTGCCCATGTCAAGCAGCTGGGGGAGATCGCGGAGCAGCTCTTTTCCCACCCGGATTTTCCGGCGGGGGAGATTGTGGCAGCCGGGGTGTCCGCCTTTCCCCGCCGGGAGCCGGGTTCTTATATGCCTTGCTTTCTGGTTGGGGAGACCGCCATGCGGGTTTTCACCGCCGCAAACCGCCTTCCGCTCTACCGTTTTTCCCACCAGGAGGGCCATATCGCCGCCGCCCTGTACAGTGCCGGCCGGCTGGACCTGCTGGAACGCCCGTTCCTGGCCTTTCATCTGTCGGGGGGGACCACGGATGCCCTCCTGGTGACGCCTTTGGAAGACGGTTTTTTCCAGGTCCGGCAGGTGGGCGGTTCCTTGGACCTCAAAGCCGGGCAGGCGGTAGATCGGGTTGGGCTGCTGTTGGGACTGCATTTTCCCTGTGGCCCGGAGCTGACAGAGCTGGCCCTCCGTTGGGAGGAGCCGGTAAAGGTCCGTCCGACGCTGAAAGGGACAAGCTGCTGCCTTTCTGGCATTGAAAACCAGTGCCGGAAGCTGCTGGAGCAGGGCCGTCCTCGGGAGGAGATCGCCCGGGTCTGCCTGGAATCCATCCGTGCCGCTCTGGAGGGCATGACCGCCGCTTTGCAAAAGGAATACGGTCATCTGCCGCTTTTGTACGCAGGCGGCGTGATGTCCAGCACTCTGATTCGGAAAAAGCTGGAAGAGAGCTTCGGCGGCATTTTCGCTGCTCCGGCTTACTCCTCCGATAACGCCGCAGGCACAGCGATCCTCGCCGGTATAGCGGACAAATTCCGGCGGAAAGGCGGTGGAGCATGAACCAGGTTTATACGGTTTCCCAGGTCAACGGCTACCTGAAGCAGCTTCTGGACGGCGACGTCCAGCTGAAAAGCATTTTTGTCCGGGGCGAGGTTTCCAATTTCGTTCACCACATGAAAAGCGGGCATTTCTATTTTACGCTGAAGGACGGCAAATCTGCCCTGAAGTGCGTCATGTTTCAGTGGAACGCCCGTCATCTTCGCTTTCTTCCAGGAAACGGGATGAGCGTGATCGTCTTTGGCAGTGTCCAACTCTACGACCGGGACGGCGTCTGCCAGATTTACTGCTCGGACATCCAGCCCGACGGTGTTGGAGCACTCTATATGGCCTTTGAGCAGCTTAAAGAGCGGCTGGACCGGGAAGGGCTTTTCGACCCGGCCCATAAGCGTCCGCTGCCGCCCCTTCCACGGCGCATTGGGATTGTCACCTCCAAAAACGGTGCGGCGTTGCAGGATGTGCGGAACATTCTCAGCCGCCGCTACCCCATTGGCGAGCTGCTGCTGATTCCCGCCCTGGTTCAGGGCGAAGGCGCGCCGGAGTCCATCTGCGCAGGGATTGCCCAAGCTCAGACGGCCGGGCTGGATTTGCTCATCGTCGGGCGGGGCGGCGGCTCTCTGGAGGATCTGTGGGCTTTCAACGATGAGAGGGTGGCCCGGGCAATTTATGCCTCTCGAATCCCGGTGATTTCCGCCGTGGGCCATGAGGTGGACTACACCATCGCGGACTTTGCGGCGGATCTTCGGGCGCCGACCCCCTCCGCTGCCGCGGAACTGGCGGCGCCGGATATTTCCGGACTCCGGGAGACACTTTTCGAGCAGAAAAGGCGGCTGGATCGCAGGATCATCCGCCGGTTTGCTGAATCGAAGGATCTTCTGGATCAGTGGAGACACCGTCTGCAGGCCTGTTCGCCGGAGCGATCTCTGGGTGCCGTCGGGAGCCGCTTTTCGGAGCTGCAGGAGCGTTTGCGCAAGCAGGGCGCACAGCTTACCGCCCGTCCGGCCGCGGAACTTCTCCGCTTGGAGACCGCCCTGGAGGCGTTGAGTCCTTTGCGGGTTCTCAGCCGGGGCTACACCATTATTTTTGCAGAAAACCGGGTGGTTACCTCGGTCTCTCAACTGGAGCCGGGAACCCCTGTTCAAATTAAACTGGCGGATGGTTCGGCAGAAGCGCGGATTACTGCGGCCTGTCCCACTCTGCCGGAAAGGAGCGGCCAATGAGTGCGGCGATGACCTTGGAAAAGGCGCTGGAAAAGCTGTCCGGTTTGGTATCCCAGCTGGAGGAGGGCAACCTCCCCCTGGAAAAATCTTTGAAGCTGTACGAGGAGGGCATCTCCCTGTCGGCCTTTTGCGAAAAAGAGCTGGCCGGGGCCCGGCTGAAAATTACGGAATTGCAGGGCCGTTCTGCCGTCCCTGCGGAGCAAGAGGAGGACCAACCCGATGAATGAGTGGCTTCCTGTTATTGAACAGGCGCTGAAAAAATATCTGTATGTCCCGGAAATGCCCTACCGCTCCGTCGCGGAAGCGATGGCCTACAGTGCCGAGGCGGGGGGAAAGCGTCTGCGCCCGATGCTGGTGCTGGAATTCTGCCGCCTTGTGGGCGGGGATCCGGCAAAGGCCCTACCCTTTGCCTGCGCGGTGGAGATGATTCACACGTATTCGCTGATTCACGACGACCTCCCCTGTATGGACGACGATGACCTCCGCCGCGGCCGCCCCTCCTGTCACAAGCAGTTTGGAGAAGCGACAGCTCTTCTGGCCGGGGACGGCCTGCTGACCAAGGCTTTCGGCGTCCTGGCGGAGGCGGAGCTTCCCGCGGAGACGGTTGCGGCAGCTGTGCGGACCCTTTCTGCCTTTGCCGGGCCGGAGGGGATGGTGGCTGGCCAGATGATCGACCTGATCAATGAAAAAACGCCGCCGGCCGCTTCCGTGCTGGAGCTGACCTACCGGCTGAAGACCTCCGCCCTGCTGCAGGCGTCCTGCCGGCTGGGCGTGCTGGCTGGAGGCGGTACAGAGGTTCAGGTCCAGCAGGCAGGCGAGTATGCCTATCATCTGGGGATGGCCTTTCAGATCATCGATGACATTTTGGACGTGACCGGGGATACGGCCGTTCTTGGAAAGCCGGTGGGCAGCGATGCGTCTAACGGCAAAGTGACCTTTGTAACGCTTCAGGGACTGGACGGCGCGCGCCGTCTTGCTGCTCAGTACAGCCGCAACGCCCTGCAGGCTCTTTCCGCTTTTGCGGGAAGCGAGGAATTGTCTGCGATGACAGAGCAGCTGCTGTCGCGCAGAAACTGAGCAGTTGGCCCAAGCGGGCCGGAAAGGCGTTTACGGGAATGGACGAGTTTCTGAAGTTGTTTGAGAATTATATTCTGTGGACCGCGCTTTTGAGCTGGGCTGTCGCCCAGGCGCTGAAGGTGCTGGTCTATATTGTAAAAAACCGTCGGTTTAGTTTTGAGCGGGTCGTGGGAGCAGGGGGGATGCCCAGTTCTCACAGTGCGACGGTCTGCGGCCTGACGGCGGCGGTGGGCCGTGTCTGCGGCCTGAATTCGCCGCTTTTCGCCATTGCGTTTATTCTCGCCTGTGTGGTGATGTATGACGCGACCGGCGTCCGGCGGGCTGCCGGTGAGCAGGCGAGGGTCCTGAATCAGCTGTTGGAGGGGCAGCAGACGGATCCTCAGAAGGCGCTTAAGGAATTTTTAGGCCACACGCCGCTGGAAGTGGTGAGCGGCGCGGTGCTGGGAATCGCCCTTGCCTTTCTGATTCCGATTCGCTGAGGCGGCGCTATGGAAAGTTATCCGATATTGAGCCGGGTGAATGACCCCTCTGACATCCGGTCCATGAATTATGACGAGCTGATCTCCCTGAGCGCCGAGCTGCGGGATTTTCTGATCACCAATGTCGCGCAAACCGGCGGCCACCTGGCGTCAAATCTCGGCGTTGTGGAGCTGACTCTTGCGCTCCACCGGGTGTTTGACACGCCTCAGGACAGCCTGATCTGGGACGTCGGCCACCAATGCTACACCCACAAAATCATCACCGGCAGGCGGGACCGGTTTAACACTCTCCGGCAGCCCGGCGGCCTTTCCGGTTTTCCAAAACCGTCGGAGAGCCCTTACGATGTATTTACTACCGGCCACAGCACCACGTCAATTTCAGCCGCCTATGCAATTGCCTGTGCCAATAAGCTCCGCGGCAGCGAAAATTTCGCGGTAGCCGTAATCGGCGACGGCGCCTTTACCGGCGGGATGGCCTACGAAGCGCTGAACAATGCCGGACGGAGCAAGACCAACCTGGTCATTATTCTGAACCACAATTCCATGTCCATCAGCAAAAATGTCGGAGCGTTTGCCCGCTATCTCGCTGTCATCCGCTCTAAGCCTTCTTACCTGCGCCTGAAGGAATGGACGGAAAAGGCCCTGGATCGTGTTCCAGTCATCGGGGAGCATATGAAGGAGACGCTCCGTTCTTCCAAGTCTCTTTTGAAGTTTATTCTGTATCACTCCACCTTTTTTGAGGAACTGGGGTTCGCCTATTTTGGGCCAGTAGACGGCCATGATCTCCCCGCACTGGAGCAGACGCTTCGCCGGGCTAAATCTTTGGGCCGGCCGGCCTTTGTCTATGTGGAAACAATCAAGGGGAAGGGATATGAGTTCGCCGAAAGGAACCCCACCGTCTACCACGGGATCAGCCGCTTTGACGTAGAGACCGGGAATCCAGACGTTTCGTCGGAAGACAGCTTTTCGGCGGTATTCGGAAAGGAACTGGCCGCTCTGGCAGACGGGGACCAGCGAATCTGCGCCATTACTGCGGCGATGAAGGCCGGCACCGGCCTTTCGGAATTCGCCTCCAGGCACCGCGGCCGCTTCTTTGATGTAGGTATTGCGGAGCAGCACGGCGTGACCTTTGCCGCGGGCCTGGCATCCCAGGGGTTCCTGCCGGTGGTGGCGGTGTATTCCACCTTCCTTCAAAGAGCCTACGATCAGATTCTCCACGACACCGCAATTGCCAGGCTTCACCTGGTCTTGGCTGTAGACCGCGCAGGACTGGTCGGGGATGATGGGGAGACCCATCAGGGGATTTACGATGTGGCTTATTTGGGCAGTATTCCGGGGGTAACGGTCTTTTCCCCGGCCACCAACGCCGAGCTGAAGGCACAGCTTTCCAAGGCGCTTTATCAGACCGACGGCGTTGCCGCTGTCCGGTATCCCCGGGGCTGTGACCCGGAAGTGGACAGCGCATTCAGTCCGGATCCGTCAGTGGATTGGTGGCTCCGGGAATCCGGCTCCAGAATCCTGGC
This sequence comes from uncultured Nitrososphaerota archaeon, assembly GCA_934869045.1. Lineage (GTDB taxonomy): Bacteria > Bacillota > Clostridia > Oscillospirales > Ruminococcaceae > Merdivicinus. Next base: position 6,243 of record CAKXAF010000133.1, read on the forward strand.
GGTTTCCTATGGCCGCACGGCGGTAACCCTTTACCAGGCGGTTGAAAATCTACCTTTTCCGGTGGATTACCTGAAGCTCAACCGTATTCTTCCCTTGGATGGAGAGCTGGTCAGGAAACTATCGAAATATGCTCGGATTGTGGCCTTTGAAGAGGCGGAACAAGCAGGCTCTGTAGCAGAACGGCTCTGTTTCTGCCTGACGGCTTCCGGATTCGGCGGCAGGTTTCGGGCTGTTACACTGCCGGACTGCTTCGTTCCCCAGGGTAAGGTCCCTGAGCTGCTGAAAACCTTCCAGCTGGACCAGGCGTCCATGGAAACGATACTGCGCGAGGAGGAAAACGCACTGTGACAAAAACCAGATTGGACGTCCTGCTGACCGACCGGGGACTTGCACCCAGCCGGGAACGGGCGAAAGCCCTCATTATGGCGGGAACGGTTTACATCGGCGGGGTCAAGGCGGAAAAAGCAGGGGATATGGTTCCCTCTGATGCGGATATCGAAGTCCGCGGGGAGGCCATTCCCTACGTCAGCCGCGGCGGACTCAAGCTGCAAAAGGCCATCGAAGCCCATTCGCTGGATCTGACAGGAGCTGTCTGTATTGATATCGGTGCTTCTACAGGAGGCTTTTCCGACTGTATGCTCCAGCACGGCGCCCGCCGGGTTTATGCGGTGGACGTGGGCTACGGTCAGCTGGCATGGAAGCTCCGGACTGACGAGCGGGTGGTCAACCTGGAGCGCACCAATATCCGTTATATCACCGAAGAACAGATTCCGGAGCCGCTGGATTTCGGCTCCATCGACGTTTCCTTTATCTCCCTGACTCTGGTTCTGCCGGTGCTGTTCCGGCTGCTCCGGGACGGCGGAGAAGGCGTCTGCCTGGTAAAGCCGCAGTTTGAGGCGGGGAAGGGCAAGGTCGGCAAAAAAGGCGTTGTGCGGGAGCCGGAGATCCATTTGGAGGTGCTCCAAAAGATTTTTTCCTTCTGCGGGGAGCTTGGCTTATGTGTAAAGGGAATTCACTTTTCACCTATTAAAGGTCCGGAAGGAAACATCGAGTA
>CAKXAF010000134.1:0-5923 GCA_934869045.1 uncultured Nitrososphaerota archaeon
CCTTTACTACGGCGTTGCCCGCTGGAACTCCTACTTCTCCTGTATGCTCTACATGGGCAGCCAGAAGCAGTGGTGGACCCTCCAGCTGGTCATCCGGGAGATTGTCATTCAGGCTACTGCAACCGAGATGATGGAGCTGGGCCTGGTGAGCATCGAGCAGATCATGGCCAAGGAGGCTCTCAAGTACACCGTCATCATCGTCTCCAGCCTTCCTCTCCTCATCGTCTACCCCTTTATTCAAAAGCACTTTGTCAAGGGCGTCATGATCGGCGCTATCAAAGGCTGACGGATGTACGGCGCCGCGGGGCGCCTGCTATACATCATCGGATAACAGAAAGAAAGGTGGATCTACATGCGTAAACACAACCGGTTTCTTCCCATGCTGCTGGCGGCTCTGACGGCGGCCGGCGTCTTCGCAGGATGCGGGGACAACGGCGCCTCCTCTCAGACCTCCTCCGACCCGTCTTCCAGCAAGACGGACTCCAGCGGCGAGAGCAGTGCGGCGGGCGCCGCGATGGAAGGCAATCTCTATTTAGAGGGCCTGCCCATTGTCAAGGAACAGGAGACCTACAAAATCGCGGTTATGCGCCACACTCTCTGCAAAGCGGACAGCTTTAATGACAAGATTGCCTGGCAGCAGGCAGAGGCGGACACCAACATCCACATCGAGTGGATCGAGGTGGTTTCCGGCACTGAGGCCGAAAAGGTTCCGATCATGCTGGCCTCCGACCTGCCGGACGCTTTCCTGAACCTGCTGAACGAGAGCCACGTCGCCAAGAATATGTCGCAGCTGGTGGTCCTCAACGACCTTCTGGAAAAATACGCCCCCAACGTCGTCGAGCAGTATGCCACCGTTCCCAACATGGATGAGATGATGAAATTCCCCGATGGGAATCAGTACACCTTGGCCGCTGGCCTTCAGGTCAGCCATGATGATGACGGTGATTCCATGTTCTTCATGAACATGAAGTGGCTGGAAAAGGTGGGCAAGGAGGTTCCTACTACCACTGACGAGCTCTACGATGTGCTGAAAGCCTTCAAGGACGGCGATCCCAACGGCAACGGCCAGGCCGACGAGATCCCGCTGGAGCTCTGCGAGAACAACTGGGCGGCGGGAATCATGAAATTTGCGGGCCCCTGGGGCATTACCGGCAACTATAAGATCGTGGACGGCAAATTCACCCCAACGGTCAACACCCAGGCTTATCGGGACTTCATCGACTATTTCCACAAGCTGGCAGTGGAAGGACTGATTGACGTCGAAGGCTTCTCCCAGACCAACCAGCAGTTCTATGCCAAGCTGAAGGAGTACGTCTGCGGCGCTTACGGCGGCTGGACGCCTCAGTCCAACTTCGACGAGGAGACCGCTAAGGAATACGATATGGTCCTGCCGCTGACCGCACCCGGCTATGAGGGGCAGACCGTCAAGACCGGCGAATGGAGCCGTTTCCGCGGCAACCGTACCGGTTTTGCCATCACGACTGCCTGCAAGAGCCCCGACACCCTGCTCCGTTGGTGGAACTATCTGATTGACGACACCAAGCGGAAATGGACCATCGCCTACGGTGAAGAAGGCAAGTGCTGGGAAATGGATGAATCCGGTCAGGTCTGGAGCCTCTTCCCCGAAGCTACAGCGGATTATACCCGGGAAAATATGAAGTATACCGAAGGCTCCTACGGCTGCCAGCCCCTGATCCTGGAATCCGAGATGGAAAAGAACGACGCGGAGCTCCGGCCTACCTCTGTGTACCGCTACAACTGGTCTGAGGCGTGCAAGCCCTATTATGAAAAAGAGGTCCTTCCCATGCGGTTTGTCTCTCCGGAAAAGACCAATGAGAAGGCTATGATTGAGACTGACCTCAATGATTACATCAAAAACTTCCTGGCGACCAGCGTCATCAATGGTATCACAGACGAGAGCTGGAACGCACATCTCCAGCAGCTGGAGGCTCTGGGCATCAACGAATGGGTTCAGTGGTATCAGGATTTCATCGACGGCAAATTCTAAATGGCCGGTTTCCCGGCCGGGCGGAGCCCCCATTTCGGGGCTTCGCCATTTTGCGCTAGTGCTTCCGGCTACTTTGTGCTATACTTAATATCAGTTTTCCTTAGCACCGGGAGGTTATTATGAAGGTTTTTCAGAAGTATCGGGGTTTTGGGCGGTATTTGCTGAGTTATCTGTGCGTACTGCTGCTTCCGCTCACCGTATTTTTGCTGTTCAGCAGCCATTTTTATCTGAATGTTTACCGCAATGAAGTGATCCGGCAGAACCAAATGAATCTGGAGCGGCTCCGGGATGATTTCGATGGGCAGATCATTCAGCTCGTCGCCATTGCCGGGCAGATTTCCACCCAGGATTCTACCAGTGAGCGGCATCTTCAGACCAATGTAACTGCATACGAGGATATTCGGAAAATCCTGCAGGGATATACTGCCACACATCCCTTTCTGGAAAACGCCGCCTTTTATACCAGCGCGACGCCGGACACGGTTTATACCGCTTTCGGGACCTTTAATGTGGATTTGTTCCGCCACTATAAATGGAACGGACAGAATTTCGATCTGCTGGAACGGCTGGAGCAGGCCCCCTTCCAGCCCTGGTGGCAGCCGGAGCATATGTACTGGCCGCAGTCGGATCAGCGTTCGGTGCTGGAGTATGCTGTGGCGGTCCCGAATCTTCCCGGCGGTTACATGCTGTTTACCTTTTCCGAGCAGAGCCTGTCTGGCATCACGGTTTCACCGGACAGCTCCACAGCTATTTACGATGCGAATCTCCGTCTGCTGTTTCCATCCGGGACAGCAGATGAAGCGGCTGTGGATGCACTTTCTGTTCAGACGGATGAGGAAAGCGGCTATATCCTTCTGGAGGACGACCGGTATCTGCTGACCTGCCGCTCCAGGGCCACTGGCCTGATTTATGCCCGTACCATTTCCCGGAGCGTAATGCTGGAGCCGGTCACCAGCTTTCAGCGGCTGTTCACGATTCTGATCGTGGTGCTGGCCCTGGTTGGCGGCGCGGTGGTCTATGCTTTCTCCATGCTGAGCTATCAGCCCATCCGCCGCCTGGACCGGCTGACGGCCCGCCTGCCGGTGGAGGTGCCGGAGAACCTTCACGGCGTCGAGCGGGCGGGCTTCGTCATCGAACGGCTGGATGAACGCTACGAATCCCTGGAAAAGGAGGCCCGGCGGGAAAAGCAGCTCTATCGGCTGGTCCACAGCCGCCGCAGCAGCGAGGAGTGCGAAGACGCTCTGGCCAAGGCGGGTATCTGCTTCTCATCCCGGTTCCTGCGGGTGATCCTGCTGTTTCTGGAGCCGGGCAAGGAAGGCTGGGAGCCCCTGGACGTGTTGGACACGGTGGACCAGATCCTCTCCGGCCAGTATGAGACCGCGGGTATGGAGTATCTGGAAAATAACTGCTACCTCTTTATTCTGGGATACGAGGAGGAGAACGAGGAGCTTCTCCGCAGCAAGCTGATGACGGTGGCTTCCTGTTTCGACGGGTGCACCGCTGGAAAATTCCGCATCACGGTGGGCGGTCCGGCCCGGGAGCTCTCTGAGGTGAGCCAGTCCTACACCCAGGCGCTGATGGCGGCGAAGGTGACGGATTCGGCCAAAACAATTCGTTTTTTCGACGGCCCCTCCATGGGGAAGGTGCGTTTTTTGTATCCGAAAATCGAGCTGGACGCCCTTTATAACGCGGTGGTCAACGCGGACGGTGATAAGGTAAAGCTCATTTCGGACATTCTGATTGACATGGTTCGTGCCAACGCCCGGAACAGCTTCGTCGCCTCTTCTTTGAGCTGCGACATCATCAACACCTTCCTGCGGGGGCTGGAGGAGCTGAAGCCTGATGTGGGAGGAAACGGGTCCTATACCCGCTTCGCCAGCCTCTGCGACCCGCCCAGGACGACGCCATCAGCCGGATGCTTGCCTTCATCAACGAAAACTGTGAGAACGAGGATCTCTGTGTCAGCTATGTGGCGGAGCATTTTGAACTGTCCATGTCCAATCTGAGCCACCAATTCAAAGCTCTGACCGGGCGGAATATCTCGGATTACATCGCCGAAAAAAAGATGCAGTTCGCCAAAAAGCTCCTCCGGACCACGGATATTCCCATCAATGAGGTAGCGCTCCGTTTGGGGTACAATCAGACTTCCAGCTTTATCCGAAAGTTCAAGCAATGTGAGAACCGCACACCAAACGAATACCGCATAGCCTGCCGGGATTCCGGCGGAGAGAACCGGAAGGAGCCCCCGTGACAAACGCCGGAAAATGTGATAAGATGGAAGAAACGTCCGGAAGCGGGGGAGCAGAGAGATGAGCGGCACAATTGATACGGGAAAACAGCGGAAACGGAACCTTCTGCTGGGGCTGATCCGCAGCCGGGAGGGGGCCTGCAAGGCGGTGCTGAAGGAGTGGAGCGGCCTCTCCATGGAGTCGGTCATCCGGTACGTGGAGGAACTGACCCGGGAGGGGCTGATTACCACCGCCGGATACAGCCGTCCGTCGGTTGGCCGCAAGGCCGCGTATCTGACCATACGGCCGGAGGGCTGCTTCTTTTTGGGGCTGCGCTTCAGCCCATTGGGACTGAATGGGGTGATTTTGGATTTCTCGGGGGAGGTTCGCTGCCGCCGGGAGGAGCTCTTTTACGAGGGGGTTCCCGCCGGTGAAGTCCTGGAGCGCCTATGCGTCTGCGCGGCGGGCCTGATGGAGGAACTGGGCGGGGACCGGGAGCGGCTGCTTGGCATCGGCGTGGCGGTACCTGGCCTGGTGGACCGGGAAAATGGCGTGGGCATCCGGTACGTCCATATTCCCGGCTGGGAGAACGTTCCGGTCCGGGAAATTTTGGAGGAGCGGCTGGGCCTGCCGGTGACGGTGGAGCACAGCCTGAAGGCCACTGCCCTGGCAGCTGCCCGTCTGCCGGAAAACCGGGGGATCCAGGACCTGCTGTTCCTGTTGGTAGGCCGGGGCGTCGGTATGGCGATTTTGGCGGATGGGGAAATCTATCCCGGCGCCGCCAACCTTTCGGGCGAGATCGGACACATTTTTTCCGCCTCCAACGGCGTTCGCTGCCGGTGCGGGCGGACAGGGTGCCTGGAGACTGTTGCCGGAAGCCCGGCGGTGGTCCGGAGACTGGCGGAGGGTCTGGAGGCAGGGCGCTTCCCACTGCTCCGCAGGGAGCTGGAGGCCGGAACACCGCTTTCCGTGGAACTGCTGGCGCGGGGCGCCGCCCTGGGTGATCCGGACGCCTCGGAGGAGGTCCGCCAGGTCAGCCGGTGCGTCGGAGAGGCGGTGTCCACGGCGGTGACGTTGCTCAATCCGGAGAAGCTCATCCTTTCCGGCGAGATCGGCGCGGCTCCCGGCTTTGCGGAAGGGGTGCTTTCCGAGCTGCGGGATCGCTGCTTTCCGGAGGCGCTGAAGATGCTGCGGTATGCGTATCAGCCCCAGGACAACTGGTTTGACGCGAGAGCCGCCGCGGCACTGGCCTATGAGCGTTGTTTCGGCCTGTCCCCTGCCGAGCGGAAGGAGCTGAACCGGTGGGAACCGCTGGCTGGACCGGTTGGCATTATTTGAGAGGCATAAAGAATTTTTGAAAACACTTGACTTTTCTTTTGAAATGCCCTATTATATCGGTATCGACATAACCAATATATCAGGAATACCATTTCTCGAAATTGGTGAATTTGAAGGTGAGGTGCGCCATGACAAAAAGAATTGGCATCATTGGAGCCGGAAACCGGGTTACTGGGGTGTGGGAGGAAAACCTGAAGGATCTCGGCCTGGATCTGACGCTTGCGGCGGCAGCGGATCCGGATGGGGAGGGGGTGCGGAAACGTCTGGAGCAAAAGGGGCTTTGGCATGAGGGACTCCGAATCTGGCCGGACGCGGAAACCACGCTGGACCAGGAGGAGTTGGATGGAGT
>CAKXAF010000134.1:5933-6606 GCA_934869045.1 uncultured Nitrososphaerota archaeon
GTTGGAACCCGCTGTTCCCTTCATGCGCGGTATGCGGCGCTGGTGATGGGACGGGGGCTGCCGCTCTTTCTGGAAAAGCCGGTGGCTACCACCGACGCGGATCTGAACCTTCTTCGGGAGGCTGCCGCACGGCGTACAGCCCCGGTGCTGGTTTCCTTCCCGCTGCGGGCCGCGGATATTGCGCGGGAGGCCAAACGGATCATCGATTCGGGCGTTTTGGGGCAGATTTCCCAGATCCAGGCGGTGAACAACGTCTGGTACGGCAGGGGTTACTACAAAAAGTGGTACCGGGATGACAGCGAGACCGGCGGGCTGTTCCTGCAGAAGGCCACCCATGATCTGGACTGTATCCTTTACCTGACCGGGTTCCGGCCAACGCGGGTCTGCGCCATGAAATCCAAGGTGATCTATCGGGGGGACCGTCCGGCGGGCCTCCGCTGCCGGGACTGTTCGGAGCAGTATACCTGCCCGGAAAGCACGTGGGTCCTGGAGCACCGGTTCGGGGAGGCGTCTCAGCCGGATACCTGCTCTTTTGCTGTGGATACCGGAAATGAGGACTCCGGCAGCCTGCTGCTGGAGTTTGACAACGGCGTCCATGCCGCCTACACGCAGAACTTTGTTGTCCGGAAGGACGCGGGAAAGCGGCTGTTCCGGGTCATAGGCTTCGAGGCGA
>CAKXAF010000134.1:6616-7263 GCA_934869045.1 uncultured Nitrososphaerota archaeon
CACTTTAAAGGTTTTCCATCACCAGAGGGCGGAAACCGAAACCAGGGTTTTTGACGGGGGCAGCGGCCATTTTGGCGGAGACCGCTATCTGATGGCGTCTTTTTTGGAAATGCTCTATGAAGGAAAAGCGCCCTGCGCGTCCATTGAGGACGGACTGATCAGCGCGCTGGTCTGCCTGCGGGCACGGCAGTCCAGCGAGGAAGGAAGATTCCGGGACATCCGGTTTGAGGCATGAGAGGAGCGAGACAAATGGCAATTCGCATCGTTCCAGCCAGCGGGCTGGAAAAAATCTTTTTGGATGGGGGACCGTCCGGGACCTACAGCGGCGGGAGCCTGCTCTGTAACGAAGGGTATTCCTTCCAGTTTGCTTTTACCGGTATCCCAGGCCTTTCCCCGGCCTGGGCCGAGGCAGAGGCGCGGATTGAATCGGAGCTGGCAGAAAATCTGGACCTCTATCTTGTGGAGCAGGTTCCGGTGACCCTGCCCACCTATCCACGGTATGATGAAGGGTATCTGCGCACTGCCCCGGGGCTTTATCCCGATCCCCTTTTCCCCCTGGGAGACCGGAAGGTGAAGGTTTTGGCGGGAAAGTGGAAGTCCATCTGGCTTCGGACCCGGGGAGAGCTTCCCCCAGGGAAGCACACGGT
>CAKXAF010000135.1:0-443 GCA_934869045.1 uncultured Nitrososphaerota archaeon
GCTGGAAGGCGTCGTAACCCTTATCATGGCACTGATGTGGTTTTGCTGGATTCAGCGGTATTTTCTTGTGGACTATCTGTTTGTTTCAGAGGCGGAGATGGGACTTCATGCCATGATAAAGAAATCCGTTCGGATCATGAAGAAAAACCGCGTACAGACGGCGGCTTTGTACGGCTCTTTCCTGCCGTGGATTTTGCTGAGCGTCCTGGTCGTTCCGCTGCTGTTTGTGCTGCCTTACCTTTTTTCCAGCACGGCAATTAAAGCGCGGGTGCTGTTGGAGCGGGATGCACGGGAACCTAACGGTCGGAACAGCGCGGCTGCTGAATAGAATTTTACAACAAGGATGCGAAATGACATGATAGCAAACATTGAAGAAGCAAGACGGATCGTCATCAAGGTGGGAACCTCGACACTGGCGCATAAGACCGGCCTGATGAACATCC
>CAKXAF010000135.1:453-4990 GCA_934869045.1 uncultured Nitrososphaerota archaeon
TGGTCAAGGTGCTGGCCGACCTGAAGAATGCAGGCAAGGAGGTCATTCTAGTCTCTTCCGGCGCAATTGGGGTCGGAGCCGGCAAGATGGGGCTGCAGTCACGGCCAGCGGATACTCCGTCCAAGCAGGCCTGCGCCGCCATCGGCCAGTGCGAGCTGATGTACTGCTATGATAAGTATTTTTCGGAATATAATCATGTTGTCGCCCAGGTCCTGCTGACCCGAGACATCATCGACTGTCCGGACCGGAAGGAGAACGTGGTCAACACCTTCCGGAATCTGCTGAATTTTGGCGTGATCCCTGTAGTCAATGAAAATGACACCGTTGCTGTTGAGGAGATCGAATTTGGGGATAACGATACTCTTTCAGCCATTGTGGGTACCCTTGCCGGGGCGGATCTGCTCATTATTCTCAGCGATATCGACGGCGTTTTTAACGGCGACCCCCGCACCAATCCGGATGCCCGGCTGATTCCCCGCATCCCTGCGATCACCGGCGAAGTCCGGGCGCTGGCGGGCGACCGGGGCTCCACCCTTGGAACAGGAGGGATGATCACCAAGCTGACGGCGGCTCAGATCGGGTTGGATGCCGGCTTTCCCACGGTTATTATGAATGGCTCTGCACCTGAGAGACTCTATGAGCTGTTCGACGGAGCTGAGGTGGGAACGTGGATCGGGTGATGGAACAACCGGAAATCATTGCTGTCAATGAATACCTGCGTCTGCGGAAGTACGACGGGAACTACCGGCAGGCCGTGGCCTGGTACGGGGATCCGGTGGTCTACCGGGGTTCCGAGGGGATCACAGATCCGGAGCATATACCGGATGAGGATTCTGTCAGGGGAATGTACCGCTGGCTCTCAGAGCATGGGGAATGCTACTGGATTGAGGCATTGGAGGACGGCGCCTTTATCCCCATCGGCGATATCACCGTGAAGGCGGAAAATATGCCCATTGTCATCGGGGCTGCCCGCTGGCGCGGCCGGGGCGTCGGGAAGATGGTCATGGAGGCCGCCATCCGTCGAGCGCGGGAAATGGGGTTTCCGAAGCTTTATGGTTCCGAGGTATACGATTTTAATACGGCCTCCCAGCGGCTGCATGAGTCTCTGGGATTCCGGCGGGTGGCAGTCCGGGGAAATACATGGATTTATGAGCTGGACTTGTCCAGTATTTCGGAAGGAGCGGCAGCAATGGTTGGAATCGAGGAATTGGGGCGGCGCGCCAAGGACGCCTCCCGTATCATTGGCAGGGCCGGTACGGCGCAGAAAAACCGCTGTCTGGAAGCGATAGCGGATGCGATCTGGGCGGAGCGGTCCGCTGTTTTGGAGGCCAACGGCGCAGACGTCGCGGCAGGCCGGGAGAATGGGCTCACCGACGGCCTGATCGATCGGCTGACCCTGACGGAGGAACGAATCCAGGGAATCTGCGAGGGTGTGCGCAAGCTGGTGCAGCTGGATGACCCGGTGGGGATCATCGAAAGCGGAACGGTCCGTCCCAACGGCCTGCGTATCGAGAAGGTGCGGGTCCCCATGGGGGCGGTGGGGATCATCTATGAAAGCCGGCCCAATGTAACCGTAGACGGCGCGACCCTTTGCCTGAAATCCGGAAACGCTGCTCTTCTCAGGGGCGGCAAGGAGGCCATCCGCTCCAATATGGCGCTGGCCGGGGTGATGCGGCAGGCGCTGGAGCAGAATGGACTGCCCGCCGACTGCGTGCAGTTGGTGGAGGATACCACCCGGGACAGCGCCGCCAAAATGATGCGCCTGAACGGCTGTCTGGATCTGCTGATTCCCCGGGGTGGGGCGGGATTGATCCGCTCGGTGGTGGAAAACGCCACGGTTCCGGTAATCGAGACCGGCGTGGGGAATTGTCACATTTACGTGGAGCGGACGGCGGATCTGGATATGGCCGTAAAAATTATCGTAAACGCAAAAACAAGCCGCGTCTCGGTCTGCAACGCGGCGGAATCCCTCTTGGTGGACGAGGCCATTGCTGCGGAGGCCCTTCCCAGAATCAAAAAGGCGCTGGACGCTTATGGGGTGATTCTTTACGGTTGTGCGCGCACCCGGGAGATTTTGCCGGAGATCGAATGCGCTTCCGAAGAGGACTACGGGCGGGAGTATCTGGACTACAAGATGTCGGTGAAGGTCGTTTCCGGCGTGGATGAGGCCATCGCTCACATCAACCGCTACGGCACCGGGCACTCCGAGGTGATCGTGACCGCGTCATTGAAGGCGGCCAGCCGGTTCCAGCAGGAGGTGGATGCTGCTGCGGTTTATGTGAATGCATCCAGCCGGTTTACCGACGGCGGGGAGTTCGGATTTGGCGCGGAGATCGGTATTTCCACCCAGAAGCTCCATGCGCGGGGGCCCATGGGCCTCAGTGCGCTCACTTCTTATAAATATCAGATTATCGGAGACGGCCAGGTCCGCTGACAAGCCGCCCGTGGGAAAGGAGACCCATTTTGGAAGAAAAAGATCAAAACGAACGCCCGGTTCAATCGGAACAGACTGATGTGACAGTATCCGCAGGGACTGCAGAGGAGCCGAAAAATTCCCGCAAGATGCTTGTCTTCGGCGGGATCGTGTTGATTTTTGCCGTGATCGGCGTTATCGCGACCGTCCTGTTCCTCAGCCGCACAGCCGTACAACTGGCCGGAAATAACCGGGAAAAGGATACTTACGAGTGGCTGATTACCCCGGTGGTCCTTCAGGATCCGCCTACTTTTGAAAGCCCGGATAAACTAATAGACAGCACCATTATTACGGCTGGGGTCTGGAGGTTGATTATGAACGAGGACACCTCCAAGTATCCGGCGGATCAGATGAACTTTATCAGCGTCCCCCAGAGTGATATTGAGGTGCAGATCAAGGCGCTGTTTGGTGATGTGAAGTATACCCACCAGTCCGTGGGGGATACAGAGCTGCTGATTACCTACGACGAAGAGAATAAGGCGTACGTGTTCCCGGCGGTGCCTCACGTCCTTGCCTACACGCCTGAGGTACAGGAAATCCAGAAGGCGGATGACAAGATCGTCCTGACAGTGGGATATATTCCCCCGGGGCCTGTCTGGGAGGGGGATGTTAGTGGAAATAAGTACCGCCCTTCCGCGGAAAAAATTATGACCTATACGCTTCAGGAGACCGAAAAGGGCGCTCTGAAAATCTATTCCGTGACGGGGACTGCCGGGGAAGGGAGTGACTTCCATCCCAATAATTCCGGATTTGATCTGGGAGATATGGGCAGCTTCGCCGATGAAAACGAGCCTGCTGTGCCGGAGGGCGAAAGCGCTCCAGAGGAAGTTCAGGAGAGCAGCCTTCCCGCAGCGGATGACTCTGCGGTTTCGGAATCTGCTGGCGGATGAACAAAAAGTGAAGTTCCAATTCGACTTTGTATTCCTGAAAAAGCTTTGAATATCAAATGATATATGTCATGAAACACGATTTGGTTATGGCGCTGCCTTGAATGGAGCAAAAAGACATTCGATGGCATGGATGAAGCCCTGGGAGAATTCTGCGTCTGCATGAGCAAGAACATCGCTTAGATTGGAGGAAGGCACAATGAGAAAATCGTTATCTCTTGTGATGGCGTTGGCTTGTATGATGAGCTTATTTGGCTGCAGCAAAGAACGAGGGGAAGAGCCGTCTAATGGGCAGGCATATTTTAATGCAATTGTATTACAATTGAACGATGGTTCGGTTGATGTTGAATGTACAAAAGAATTGAATAGCGGTATTCCTGTTGGGGAAAAGATCTCTGTCTCAACTGATGTTGTAGCTGCTACCGGGGCCCCAGAGATGGCAGTTGATAAAAGTATTCGTGTGGTGTTTAACGGTGATGTAATGGAAAGTGACCCTCTGCAAATTGGAACGGTCTTTGCCATATATCTTTTGGATGAAAATGGTGAAGCCATCCCGAATGACTAACCACGTCTCATCAAAATCTACATTGAGTCAGGTCAACCCTGCTCCAGGAATACAGAAGGGAATTGGAAAAAAGTGAAAATGGAAAAGACCGCCCTGTCAGGGCTTGAAACCTGACAGGGCGGTCTTTTCGCATCAATTTTTTTGGTGCAGGCTTCGATATTGGCCCGGAGTCATTCCTTCCAAGGTTTTGAAACGGCGGATAAAATTGGAAACATCCAGATATCCGGTGTTCCGAATGATCTCCTGGATCGGATGCTGTGTCTCCACCAGCTGCCGCTTTACCTCATTGATACGGAGCAGGGAGATATACTGCGGAAATCCCATGCCGATGTCCTCCTTTAAAATAGCGCTGATTTTTGCTTTGGTCAAGTTCAGGGAGTCAGCGGTCAGGTCCAGGGAAAAATCATCCCGGGTGAAATTCTGAGCGATAAAGGACAGAACCTCACTTTTTTGTAGGGTATTGTCCAGTTCCCGACGCTTCAAAATCTGGATGCAGAGGTTTTCTGTCAATTCCTGGGCCGAGCAGCGGAAGGAATTGAGATCGTGATAGGCGACCAGCTCGGTCCAATTATTCTGGCGATAGGAAATGCGGTTTTCCTGCGCCAGGCGGAG
>CAKXAF010000135.1:5000-7224 GCA_934869045.1 uncultured Nitrososphaerota archaeon
CGGAGCAGAAGGTTGGAAAGCTCGCTGCACAGAAGCCGCACAAGGAGAAAGGATTGGGCTGATGTTTCAATGTAATCGATCAGAGCCTGCAGCGCATGAAGCGAGACTTCCGTATCCCCGCGGGAGATGCCGGCGGCCAGTATAGACTTTTCCATGGGAGGAAGGCAGAAATCTTCCGCCGGCGGGGACTGCTCTGGATGATAAAAGGAAAGGTGCTGTTCGTTGTAAGCGGAGGAGCCCTCCATGGCTGCATCTGCCTCATAGGAAGAACGTTTGACTTCCATGGGATCGGTACAGGGCATCCCGACGCCGATTCGGAATGCAGTCAGTCCCCGGCTGCATACAAAACGGCAGAGCTGTTCCGCGATACCGGTACAGAATTCCTGTACATCACCGTCACAGTCAAAGTGGAAGAGATAACAGACGCCGGGATGCTGAAGGTATTCGGAGAACAGGCAGATTGCCCCAGGCGCCTCAAAGCTCTGACTCTCTTCCAAAAGCCTGTCGATCATCTGCCGGGAGGAGGGAAAGGGGGATGCGACCAACTGCATGACGATCCAGTACTGCCGGTTTGCCGCCATTCCAAAACAGCGGGCATGATAATGGATTTCTTCAAGATTCTGAAACTTGCCGCTGATCAGGCGGATGACAAACTGACTGGACAGCATATGATTTTGGCTGTTGAGCTGCTCCATCAGATTCCGGCTGCGCTCCTGTGACGTATCAAAGGCATTTCGGATCAGTTCGATCTCGTTTTTGTGGTCATGCAGGCCGTCCGGTCCGAGAATATCCTGGGCCAGCCGCCGGAGTGGCCGGTAGGTATATTTGACGCCGAATGCCGCAATCAGGAGGCAGCAGGAAACCATCAGGATGATCAATAGAATCAGCATTCCTTGGCTGACCCGCAGCTCCTGATAAAACTCCTGCCGCGGCATGACGCTGACGATGGTCAGCTCATTGTCAGCTGTAATCTGCCGGAGCACTACTTCCTTGTCTTCCGGCCGGGAAATCAGACCGATCCCTTTGTATTGAAGCAAATCCTCCACTGAAGCGGAAGGATGGTTTTTGCTGAGAACCAAATTCAGATTGCTGGTATAGACGCAGAGCTTACCCTGAGAATCCCCAAAATAGTTTTCGAATTTTTCATTCAGGGCTTCTTCCCGAATCAGAAAAAAAATGTTGGCCTTGGGAATCCCACTGGTAACCGCAAGGGGACAGATGATTGCGATCAGCCCGCCGTTGACTTCCGGATCATTCGGGGGGATTCGGAGGATGTAAGGGGTGGTTACCTGGTTCAGCCGGGAGAAAAAGCTGGCGAAGGTGAAGGAATGGTGGATGTATTCCTCTTCGAACTGGGCGTAGGTCTTTTGCTCGCTGCTGTTGTACAGGCTGGCATCGCCGCGGACGTAGTAAAAAGCCTCGCTTTCTACGATTGCCTGTTTTTCAAAATCGCCGAGCTTGCCGGAGAGCGCCTGCTCCTGTGAAAGGAGGGCGGCGGTATCCATAGAATCCGAGGGAACCGGGGCTGAACTCATATCCGAGGCCATCCCTTTGAAATGCTCAAAAATATAGCCTAGCTGTGTCGAGGCCTGCTGAAAGGAGTAGAGGCGCATCTGATCAATGTAGTTGCGGTTTGCATTCAGGTTGTAGCGGTAGATAAAAATCCCAAACAGCGTTACTGGAAGCAGGAGCGCCAGAAACGGAATCCAGTTATGGGACAGCGGACTTTTCGGATTCTTATGAAGATGCGGCAAGGAAATCTCCTCCCGGTTACAAGATAGATTCTGTAGATATTGTAGCATACCACTTTTCAAAAAACAAGAAACGGACAGGAAACAGACTGGAAATCCCAGTCAAAACATATCGTTTTTTTTAAAACATATCCCGATGAAGGGAAAAACATCTTGACTTTTTCAATACACACCGGCTGTTCCCAGCGGGAGAGGACGCAAAAAGGCGGAGAACATATTGCCGCTGAGGGAAACAGATTGCAAAAGCATTCCGTCCGAGTGATAATAAAGGTGCAGGGGGGAATCAAGCCCCCAGCCAAAAAGGAGGGGGTTTCTTGGCGTGGTATCACACTGGATCGGGAACGGCGGTTTCAGACATGCACATACCGTCATCCGCTAAACGCAAAACGAGGAGAAATGTTTTTCAGAATCTGTCCCGGGATTTCAGGCTCAATAAGGGTCTTTACCTGATGGCCCTGCCGGTCATCCTATAT
>CAKXAF010000136.1 GCA_934869045.1 uncultured Nitrososphaerota archaeon
TGACGGACAGCGCCAGCAGCTCGGCGATGGGGAGGGAAAGCCAGACTCCGTCCAGCTTGAGAACTGCCGGCAGGATCAGGATAACGGCGGTCTGGAATACCAGTGTCCGCAAGAAAGAAATGGCGGCGGAGACCACACCGTTGTTTAGGGCCGTGAAGAAAGCAGAGCCGAAGGCGTTGAAACCGCTGATCAGAAAAGAAAGGGCATAGAGCTGGAACCCCCGGCAGGTCATGGTGAGAAGTTTCGCATCATAGCCGACGAAGGCTTTGGTGAGGGGGAAGGAAAACAGCTCGGCCAGGAGGGTCAGCGATACGCCGCAGACTCCGATGAGCGTCAAGCTTTTCCGGAACAGGTTTTTCAGTTCCCCGTGGTTTCCGGCGCCGTAATGGTAGCTGATAATGGGGGCGCTGCCGATAGAGTAGCCGATGAAAATAGCGGCAAAGATAAAGCAGACGTACATAATGGCTCCGTAGGCCGCGACGCCGTCTTCCCCGGCCAGCTTGATGAGCTGGAAGTTATAGAGGATGTTCACGAGGGAAGCGGAGAGGTTCGTCAGCATTTCGGAGGAACCGTTGGTACAGGCCCGCAGAAGAACCCGGCCTTCCCATTTGGCTTTGGTCAGCCGCAGGAGGCTGTCGTTCCTGCGGGAGAAGTAGATCAGAGGGACGACCCCTCCGACCATCTGGCCCATGACCGTAGCGGCGGCGGCTCCGGCGACGCCCCACTGGAATACAGCAATAAAGAGAAAGTCAAAGATAAAATTTGTCAGCCCTGCTGCAATAGACAGCTTGAGGCTGAGTCCAGGCTTTTCCGCCACGACAAAAAAGCTCTGAAAGACATTCTGAAGGATAAAGGCCGTCTGTGCGCCGATGAGGATCCGCCCGTACAGGACGCAGGAATCCACCATCTCGCTGGTTGCGCCCATGGCCAGGGAAATCGGGCGGATAAAGAGAACACCGGGGATGGAGATCAGGACACTGAACAGAATAGTGGCGTAAATGAGCATGGAAAAATACTGGTTTGCCTTGTCTCTCCTGCCTTCGCCCAGGGTTTTGGCGATGATAGCGCTGCCGCCCGTGCCGATCATGAATCCCAATGTCCCCATGGCCATGAGGGCGGGGAAGATCAGGTTGACAGCCGCGAACTGAGTCTTGCCCACAAAGTTTGAGATGAACAGGCCGTCTACGATGCTGTAGACGGAGGTGCAGATCATCATGACCACGGAAGGCAGGACAAAGCGAAGAAGCCTGCGGCAGGAAAAGTGGTCGGACAGCTGAATTCTCATGTTGCGTTCCTTCCAGGAATTGTAGTAGGCCGCCCCGGCGGTATACAGAAAATACGCCTGGCTTCCGCAATGCGGCAGCCGGGCGCACCCGACATCTTACCTCGGCTTTATGGCTGCGGCCACAGGCCCTCCGATGGCAGCGAAAGCATCTGCCGGGTCTTTTTCCGCAGCAGCTGCAGATAGGTTTGGGTCAGCCGGATCAGTTCCTCGCGTTCTTCCGGAACCATAGCCGAGAAAGAGGCGTTTTCGGCTTCGATAACCGGAAAAACTTTTTCTTTTACCAGCTGCTCGCCAGCTGGCGTGAGGAAAAGGCGGCCGCCTTTTTCCAGACGGAGATAGCTCTCTTTCATTAAATTGCGAATAGAGGAGTGGACCGTCTGCTTGCTGATGGAGTAGGCTGTGCAAATATCCTTCTGCAGGCAGCCAGCCCCTATCTCACAGATGCCGTACAGCACGAGAAAGGCGCTGTCAGACAGGCCGATTTTGAGGGCGATTTCATGGTAAACCTCATCCAGCTCCCGCCAAAGACTGCTCCATTGTTTTAGGGTTGCGCTCTGAACTCCATCCATATGGTTTCCTCACAAGTCTGATTTCGTACCAAGCAAAATCTAGTATAGTCCGATTTCGTACTTTTGTCAAGGCCTTTTTTGGAAAATGGCAAAAAGCGGAAGCGCCGACTCCTGAAAGCAGGGGAAGGCGCTTGTTGGAGGATCATGCCTGATGGATCTCGTCCCAAAAGGAGACGCCGGGCAGGGAATTGGGCAGTGCAAAATAATCCAGAATGGTTTTGCCGGTATCGGCGAAGGTTTTGCGGGTGCCCAGCCTGACCCCTTTCCGCAGCGGAGCACCCCAGGCCAGCATGGGCGCGTATTCGCGGGAATGGTCGGTGCTGGGGGTGGAGGGGTCGCAGCCATGGTCAGCGGTGAGGATCAGCAGATCACTCTCGCGCAGCAGGGGCAGGAACTGTCCGAGCCAGCAGTCGAACCGGGAGATAGCGGCCGCATAGCCGTCGGTGTCGTTGCGGTGCCCGTACTTCATGTCGAAGTCCACTAGGTTCACAAAGCAGAGTCCTGAAAAGTCCTCCCGCGCCAGGGCGGCGGTCCTCTCCATGCCGTCCTCATTGCTCAGGGTGTGAAGATCCCGGCTGACAGAGCGCCCTGCGAAGATATCCCCGATCTTGCCGACGCCGATAGTGGCGAAGCCGCCCCGGCTGAGGACATCCAAAAAGGTTTCGCCGGGAGGCTCCAGGGAAAAATCACGCCGCCGGGGAGTGCGCTCATAGGAGGGTGCGTTCCCGCAGAAAGGCCGGGCAATGACCCGCCCTACGCCCAGCATGCTGCGGGCGATGACGCAGTATTCATAGAGCTGTTCCACCGGCACAACGTCCTCATGGGCGGCGATCTGACAGACGCTGTCCGCTGAGGTATAGAGGATCAGGTCCCCTGTCCGGACGTGGCGCTCCCCGTAATCCCGGAGCACCTCCGTCCCAGAATAGGGACGGTTGCAGAGAATTCCCCGGCCGGTGCGGTGGGAAAATTCACGGCAGAAATCCTCCGGGAATCCCTGGGGATAGGTGGGGAGGGGCCTTTCCGACTGGATGCCGCCAATCTCCCAGTGGCCGGTGACGGTGTCTTTTCCGCAGGACGCCTCCTTCATCCGGGCAACGCAGCCGGAAAAGCGGTGGGGCTGGCTGGGAAGAGGTTCCACTCCGTCGATGTGAAAGAGCCCCAGTTCCGCCAGGTGCGGCGCAGTGAATCGGGGGCTTTTCCGGATGGCGTCCAGGGTGTTGCTGCCGCTGTCTCCGTAAAGCCGCGCATCGGGGAGTTCCCCGATGCCAAAGCTATCTAATACGATCAGAAACACCCGTTTCATGGGAAGAAGCTCCTTTCTTTTGCTTGGAAGAACCGTCCGTGTCTCCAAGCAGCTTCATGACGGCGCACATGGCGGGGCCTGACAGGAATGCTGCAAGGATGGTTCCCAGACCAAGGGAGCCGCCCAAAAGCCCGCCGGTGGCCACGCAAAGAACGTCAAACAGGATTTTGAAAGTACGGAGGGAAATGGGCGTCCGTTCGGAAAAGTGAAACATCAGCGCATCCACGGGCCCGCAGCCCAGATCCGCATGGAGATAGAATGCCATTCCCAATCCGTATGCGGCTACGCCAGCTAGAGAACTGACTCCTTTTCCGGCCCAGCCGGACGGAGCATAGAAAAAAAACTCGAGGAAGAGATTCAGAAGCGGGCCGATTCCCGCGACAACCGCAACCGTGCCGATGCCGATCCTTTTTCGATCGAAGAAGAAGAGAAAAACCAGGATCGCTGCACCCGCCAGTATCTCGGTAGTTCCCAGACGGATATGCAGCACTTCTGATATTCCGGTATAAAGAACGGAGAGCGGATCCATACCGATACCGGAACAGAAGAAAAGGAATCCGGCAAGGGCCAGCAGGACGATGCCGCCGACTAAAAACAGATAGCGGATGATTCTTTGTTTTGTTAAAAAATTCTTATATTTCATACTCTGTTGCTTTTTTCTCTGCATCGGTGTGGATCAGTAGCCGTACGGCTTCGGCTGCAGCTGCGATAGCCGGGGCCGTATCATGAAATTCCGAGTCCTGATACCCCAGCCGTTTGCGTTCCATATTGGCGCAGACCAGCAGCACCGTCCCGGTGCGGACCCGTCGGGCGCTGCCCAGAATAAACAGCGCGGCGGATTCCATCTCTGAGGCCAGGCACCCGCCCCGGATCCAGGTGTTCCATTTCCGCTGAAGCTCCTCCGCCACCGGCTGCAGCTCCGGCTCATGCTGGCCGTAAAAGGAATCCTTGCACTGCACCACGCCCACGTGGTAAGGCGTTCCGAGACTTTTTGCCGCCTGCTCCAGGGCGCACACCACCTGGTGATGGGCGACAGCGGGAAACTCAATGGGGAGATACTCCCGGCTGGTCCCTTCTGCCCGGATCGCGCCGCTGGCAATGACAATGGAGCCGGGAAGAACCTGCTCGTTCATGCCGCCGCAGGTTCCTACCCGGATAAAGGTGTCCGCCCCTACTTTTACCAGCTCCTCCACCGCGATGGCCGTGGAGGGACCGCCGATCCCCGTGGAGGTGACGCTGACCTTTTCTCCCAGAAGCGTGCCTGTATAGGTCCGGTATTCCCGGTTACAGGCGACCAGGCGGGCATTATCCAGATAAGAGGCGATCTGCTCACAGCGGCCTGGATCGCCTGGGAGCAGGACATAGCGCCCCACGTCGCCGGGCCGCAAATGAATGTGGTATTGAAGCTCGCTCAGCATATCACTGCCCCCTTTTCTTCCTCCTGGACCAGTCGGACAACCCGGCTGCTTCCCAGCCGGTCCGCTCCCAGTGCCAGGAAACGCTCTGCGTCTGCCAGAGAGTGGATTCCCCCGGCGGCCTTGATACGCAGCTCCGGGGCGCAGTGCTCCCGCATCAGGCGGATATCTTCCGGTGTGGCGCCGCCCTTGGAAAATCCGGTGGAGGTTTTGATAAAATCCGCGCCGGACTGGCTGACGATTTCGCAAAGGCGGAGCTTTTCCTCCTCCGTCAGCAGGCAGGTTTCGATGATGACTTTGAGGATGCGGGTCCCCGCCGCGGCTTTGACTTGGCGGATCTCCTCCAGTACCTCCTTGAAGCGGCTGTCCTTGACCCATCCCAGGTTGATGACCATATCGATCTCATCGGCCCCGTTTTCCACGGCGTCCGCTGTCTCCATGACCTTGCAGGCGGTGGTACTGTAGCCGTTGGGAAAGCCGATGACCGTGCAGACTGTCAGCTTGGGATAAGCCTTGCGGATCTGCCGGACATAGCTAGGGGGGACGCATACCGAAGCGGTGCGGTACGCCTCCGCCTCCCGACAGAGGGCGTCGATTTCCTCCCAGGAGGCCTGGGGAGCAAGCAGGGTGTGATCCACCCGGCTCAGAAGTTCGCTGCGGTTCATACGGATGCTCCCCTTTCTGCGCGGGATTTGCGCGCGTCGGCCAGCGCCCGGATCAGTTTGGCGCGGCACGCTTCATAATCCTCCGGTGAAAAGCTGTACTGGCTTTCATCGGCTTGGTAAAAATTCCAGCGGGTGATATCCGGCTGGCGGAAAAGGGGCTTCAGGGCTTCATCGACGGTTTCCTCCCCGTTTTCGCATTCCTGCTTCACCATCTGCATCAGCTCAAAGTCCCCGATCCCACGCTTCAGGGCAAAATACCGCAGGGAGTAAACTGTGCGGCCGCCCAGGCCCGGATATACCAGAAAAGCGTCTCCCACCGGCCATTCCATGGCGGTTCCGTCCTTCATGGGATCCGCCGGCCAGCAGGTGTAGGCCCAGCGGAGGAAGCCGTCCATTTTGAGCCATTCCGCCAGAGGACCGTGGAGCCGCCCTTCCAGAAGCGGGGAACGGAGGAAGAGATTGGGAGTCAGGGGCCAACAGCAGTTGCTCCATAGCACCGTTCCCGTGCAGCGGGCGGCGGCCCGGCGGGTCAGGCCGGATTCTTCGGCCTCACTGTCAGCGATTTCGTTGATAGCGGGGGTGTAGCTGTTGAATTTCAGCTCCGGCCGCTTGTCGATAAGGGAGGGGCTGATGTCCAACTGGGTTTTGAAGTCCGGATCTGCCTCGCGAAGGGCTGCCAAGGCCTGATTGTAGGCGTCCATATCCGGCGGCTCGTCGGCGGAGACCAAGCAGTGCTCCAGCCAGCCTTCTTCCCGGAGCCAGGTGAAAAGCGCCGCGATGTAAGCCTTGATGTCCGCGGCCTTCCGCATAAATTTGCCGCAGCCGTCCGCCTCATCAATATAGCGCAGACGGATGGCGTCGGGATAATCCTCGGTGATGTTTTCAAAGACGACCGCCGTGCCGAAGGCTGGATTGGAGACCCAGTTGCGGATCAGCCCAAAAAGGTAGATCTCCCGGGTCATATCGTACCGGCGGCAAAGCTCCAGATAGCGCCGGAGAACAGAATAATCATAGTGGAAGCTCCCATTCGTATCCCGGGTGATGCGGACCATGTTGTACTCAAAGAGATCGGAGGGCGGATCCTGCTTCCAATTGCAGAACTGCCCCGCCCAGGGGATATCCCCTACTGTAACGGTGGCCGCAACGTTTCCCAGCTCGCTGAGGGTGCGGGTATACTCCTCCAGCAGCCAGAAATGCTCATCGGAAAACAGCGGCGCGCCGTGGTGGCGGGCAATGTTGGCGGGATGCTGCCAGATTACCAGGTGGAACTTCCGCTCTGGGCCGGCAGGCAGGGTTACATCAGCTACCTCTACCTCAAAGGGCAGGACCTCCGCCAGCTGTTCATCCTCGAACATGGTGTGGGTGTACAGCCGCACTTCTCCGGCATAGAGCCCCGGCGCGGTCCCGGCGGGAACATCAATGCGCAGAAACAGCTGCACCGGCAGCCAGGGAGCGACGATTTCGCTGCCATAGTCCAGCAGCGCGTCGGCCTTATAGACCTTGTCGTCGTCGAGATGCATCTGGGCCCGGTAAATAGTTGCACCAGGAAGCCCCGGGCAGACTGCTTCCGCGCGGATCACCGGAAACCTTCCGCAGGGTGAAAAATCCGCTCGATTCTCCAGAAGGATCACCGAGCGTTTATCTGGTCGGATCACCAGCGAGGCCGCCGCCCAGTCGTTTTGGCAGCAGCGCATTTCAATATGCTTCCGGTCAAAGGATATCTCCTCTCCCCGGGTCAGGCGGAAGCTTTCATGCTGCCATCCGCACAGAAAGAGCGTTTCGTTCATAAGCATTCTCCTTTGTCTTCCTTTTTCCAGCGGAAGAGATTTTGCTTCTGCTTTGCGCGAAAGCTTTCGGCGATCTCCTCCGGCGTCACGTTAAGGCAGAGCAGGGTG
>CAKXAF010000137.1:0-4084 GCA_934869045.1 uncultured Nitrososphaerota archaeon
GTCTTGAACCCACTTCGCCGCAACGCGCGTTCCATCAAAAAGGCGAACGGCGCAAACGCTGTATAATTGCGTGTCGGTTTCGCTGTGGCGGAAAAGCGCCTTGAATGCGTTTTCGGCGTGAACCTCGACTTTTCCGGAAAGCTCGTAATCTCTGAAATAGCTATCGAAGATCACATACTGAACGCGCGCGTCCCACGTTGCACATTTCATCGGAAGCGGAAGCGCTCTGTATTCTTCCGCCGTCATTGCAGGATAGAAGCCCCGCTTTCCCTCGAAGCGCGCGTCGCCCGCTTCCGGCAAGAACCCCGCGTAAAGCTCGTTGTTAAACTGTGTCATATTGAATAGCTCCTTTCGTATTTCAGCAATTCGCGCCGCGTCTGTTTCCTCTGCGTCGGAAATTCTCTTGCACCGTCGCTTGTGCAAGATCGGCGCTGTACTTCGGGCGGGCGTAGCCGTCAAACTCTCCCGTATAGCCGCGCTTCAACTCTTCGTAGATAGCGGCGGCGCTCCTTTTCAGACGGGCGGCAATGTCAACAACGCGTTCACCCTCTGCATACATTCTTTCGATCTCGCGGCGCTGTTCCAGCGTCAAATAACTGTATCCGTTCAATGTTTTAACCTCCTTCCGCCTGCCTTCGGATAAAAAAAATAATGCAGGAAAAACCGTAACGGTTTCTTCTGCATTTAATGATACTCTCAACAATGGTGGTTTCTTCACAAAATATCGGTTGACGGATCGAAAAAAATCCAGTACAATAGTACTATATATTGGAATTTGCCGCTCTTTTTTGCGGCTCTGCCGGAGGTAGTGTATGATGATCCGCGTCTCTCCTTCCCTTCTTGCCGCTGATTTTTCCAGACTGGACCGCGAACTGGACAGAGTTTCCAGCGCCGACGCCATCCATCTGGACGTGATGGACGGCGTTTTCGTCCCGAACATTTCCTTCGGCCCCCCTGTTCTGCAGGCAGTCCGAAAGGCCACCTCCCTTTTTTTTGATGTGCATCTGATGATCGTCCGGCCCCTGGATTACATCGAGACCTTTGTAAAATCCGGTGCGGACTGCATTACCTTTCATCTGGAAAGCGATTCGGATCCCCGTGAAGTGATCCGCCGGATTCATTCGTTTGGAAAACAGGCGGGAATTTCCATCAAGCCGGGGACTCCCGCTGAGGCGGTGCTCCCCTACCTTTCGGAGCTGGAGATGGTCCTGGTCATGAGCGTGGAGCCCGGCTTCGGCGGCCAGAAATTCCTGGATTCCGCCCTTCCCAAACTCCAGTTTCTCCGCCATGCCGCGCCGGATCTGACGCTGAATGTCGACGGCGGCATCAACGCGGAAACCGGCAGCCGCTGTGTTAAAGCCGGCGCGGATATGCTGGTAGCCGGTTCCTATGTATTTGGCGCGCCGGATCCGGCCTCTGCGATTTCCTCTCTGCGGAGCTGACCCTCAGCCAGCCATTCCAGCGCATCCCCGCGGCGGAGCGCTTCTCCGAATTCCACGGCCGCCGCTTGAAAAAGGACGCCCCGTCCTGCGTAGCGTCCGCCGGGCAGATGCGGAACGGCCTGATTTCCGTCTTCTCCCCATAGGAGCAGTCTCCAGCCGTTCCGCATCTGGAAAACGCTGCTTTTCCGAAACGCGCCTTGAGACAAGAGCGCTTCTGCTCCCCGGCAAAGGGACTTCCATTCCAGAAAATCCACAGCTGCCGGCCCGGCGTTCTGCAGCCGGCCTCTCCGGGCCATCAAGCCCGACAGGGTGAGCTCACACCCCGTTTCCATGGGCATAGCTTTCATGCGGAGCGTGTGATCAAAAAGATCCATCCCAGTCTCCTCATAAACTCTGCTGAGCAGTTCTCCCATCATCTGCTCCATTCGGCGGTTTCCCGGCTCCAGCTCCGCGAAGGTCAGCCCATAGCCGCTGAGTTCCTCGCCGCTGAGCCGGATACTCACTGTCCGTCTGCCTGTTGCCTGTATCTTCATCCGCGCCTCCTTTTCCTGCATGCCGCGAATCTAACGGAAGGATGTGTTCCAAGTTGTTTTCCCATGCGCAGTACCGCCGCCAGATGATCGATACCAGCATTGCGTTGCTCCCCATTTTAGTTGTCTCCACTTATTTCTACGGTCTCCGGGTGCTGGTCATGGCTGGAATCGGCGTTGCCACTGCCGTAGCGGCAGATTACGTCTGCTTGCTTTTCCAAAAGGAAACCCGCTGGAAAAAATATGACTACTCTGCCTTTATCGCAGGTTTAACATATGTGCTGATGCTCCCCGCGTCCGCCCCCTACTGGCTGGTAATCACCGGCGTTCTGTTCGCAGTCGTCGTGGTCCGTCATCCCTTTGGCGGCCATTATAACACCCTTTTCAACCCTGCCATGACGGCTTTTGCTTTTGTCACTATCTGCTGG
The DNA here is from genome assembly GCA_934869045.1 of uncultured Nitrososphaerota archaeon. GTDB lineage: Bacteria > Bacillota > Clostridia > Oscillospirales > Ruminococcaceae > Merdivicinus. Next base: position 2,401 of record CAKXAF010000137.1, read on the forward strand.
ACCGAACTGGTCACGCATTATCCCTCCCCCTTCCAGCAGCTCCCTCTCACGCCAACCGTGGACGTCCCGCTGAACAGCTCTCCCGCCTACCGGCTGATGCTGGGCGGCGCCAACAGCATGGATCTGCTGGATGCCCTCCTCGGCAATTTCAATGGCCCCATGGGCACGACCTGCATCGCCGTGCTGCTCTGCTGCGGGGTATACTTGGCGGTCCGCCGGACGATCCTCTGGCAGATTCCCATCGCTTCCCTCTCTGTCGTCGGGTTTGCAGCCTGGTTTTTCCCCCGGGTCAACGCCAGTCATGAGATTTCTCTTCTGATGGAGCTGACCTCCGGCGTTTTGATCTTCGCCGTAATTTTTGTCGCTTCTATGGATAACGGCGAAATCGAGACCCCCGCAGGCAAATGGATCTGCGGCCTGATTCTGGGCGGGCTGATCGTTCTTTTCCGCCAGCTGAGCAAGATCGAGCTGGTCGCCCCCTTTGCCATCATCCTCGTCAATACCATCGACAACCGCTGTGACGCCTACGCGTCCCACATTGGCCGCGGCGCAGTTTTTTGCCTGAAAGGAATTTACAAAGGCGTTCGCCTGGCGCTGAAAAGCTTATGGGACCTGATTGTATGGTGCTTTCAAAAAGTAACCGGCGCCTGTGAACGCTTTGTCAGCAAGCCGGACAAGGACGAGAAAGGGGGCCGGAAGCCATGATCCGAAGATTTTATCAAACCCATCGGGAAACCATCGAAAAATTTGATCAGTTTTTCCTCAACAACCCGGTTTTAGAACGCGGCCTGGTAATCGCGCCGGTCATCGTCACCTGCAATACCCTGGCCAACGCCTGTGCTCTCTCCCTGGCCTTTGCCTTCATTACCCTCCTGAGCATCCTGCTCACGTTTTTCATTCCCCGCCGGATTCCCTATACCATCCGGGTTATCGCCAACGCCATCGTTGCGTCACTGCTTTTCATTCCGGCAGTGCTGCTCCTGGAACATTTTTTTCCGGAATCTATTTTTAATTTGGGAATTTATCTCCCTCTCCTGGTCACCAACTCGCTGATCGTCCAGAAAAGCGAATCCCGGTACCATCAGGAGAAACTGCCGGTGATGCTGGCCCAGCTTCTGGCCGCTGCCGCCGGCTTCGCGCTGGCAGCCTGTGCCGTGGGTGCCCTGCGGGAGCTCCTTGGCAAGGGAACGCTTATGGGCCGGCCGGCAGAGGGAATGCCCTTTTCGGTTCCCGCCGTCCTGCTCCCTTTCGCAGGCTTCCTGATTGTTGGATTTCTTGCCGCAGGCATTCAGAAGCTCCGCCATTTCCTCAACAAGCCCATTCGAAAACAGAAAGAGAGGGCGCGGCATGAATAGTTTCTGGATTCTCGTCAAGGATACGGCTGTGCAGATGGCCTCAGTGGCGGTCATCGCCATTTTTGTGCAGAATATCATTTTCACCCGTGCGCTGGGCACCAGCGCGTCCCTTTTCATCATCCGCAAGCGATATAGCATCTGGCAGTTCGGTCTGATCCTCACGGTTATCACAACGCTTTCTTCCATCCTGATCTATTTCGCGGATAAGCGGATCCAGCGCCTCCGCTATGCCTATTATATGACGCCGCTTTTTTACGTTATGATTGTCGGGCTGGTCTATATTGCGATCCTGCTGTTCTGTTCCCGTTTCCTGCGGAAATATAATGAAC
>CAKXAF010000137.1:4094-6642 GCA_934869045.1 uncultured Nitrososphaerota archaeon
CCCAATGATCCACCTTTCCGCTTTCAACGGAGCAGTTTTTGGCGCCCTTTTTCTTAGCAGTAAATACAGCCTGAGCGGCCATATTGCTTTCGGCTTGGGTACTGGGATTGGCTTCATCCTGGCCTCCTACCTGATTTCTATCGGCTACGACCGCTTGAACAGCGACAAAATTCCGCCAGCCTTCCGGGGATTTCCTATCACACTCATTTACGTCGGGATCCTCTCGCTGGCCTTCTACGGCCTGATCGGCCACGAGCTTTCCATTTGACCAACACAAAAATTCACGCGTATGGAGGTTTGCCATGCCAAAGCAACGGAAAATCAAACATTACCGCTATGGTTACTCCAGCAGGAGGCAGCGCCGCAGCCGTATCTGGAAGGGCCTGCTCTTCATCCTGCTGCTGGCTGTGCTGGTCTTTATTGGTTATTGTGTGACAAAAGCGGTGCAGAACCTTGTCAATCGTCCGGAAGAGTCCTCTCTCCCCTTTTCCCAAGCGGAGAGCCTTCCGCCGGAATCCTCCGAAGCATCATCGGGGCCAGAGAGCTCCAGTGAACCATATGAACCCGTCCGCGCCTCTATCCGCGCCATTGTGATGCCAAAAGAAAGCATGAGCTCCTTGGATGCCGCAGCCGCCTTCCTGGACTCCGTGGATTCCTCAAAATATAACAGCGTCGCCGTAGAACTGAAGGACAGCAGCGGGATCCTGTATTACACCTCCCAAGTAGATTTGGCCAAGACCTGTCAGGCGGTCTCGCCCAGTGCGCTGGATGCAGCTGCCCTTGCCCAGCTCATCCGTGACAAAGGCTTTACGCCTGCTGCCCGGGTCTACGCCCTTCAGGACGATATCGCCTCTCATACGGCCTACGGTACCTCCTATATGTACCTGGATCAGGCTAGTGTCACTTGGCTTGACCGTGCCGCCGATAAAGGCGGAAAATCCTGGCTGAACCCCTACATGGCCAACGCGGTGGATTATCTGGCTTCTCTCAGCGGTGAAATCGCCGAAGCTGGCTTCGAAACCATCTTCGCCTGCGGGATCCAGTACCCTAACAGCAAATATCCCGCAGAAATGGGTTTTGGTCCGGAGAAGTCCTCCATGACCACAGTGGAAGCCCTTCAAAATGTCCTGGATCAAATGGAAACCCAGGCTGCCCGCCACGGCAGCGCTGTCGTCCCGGTTTTCCTGGGCGACGGTTACCTTGAACAGACCAACGGCCTCTATTCGGACAGTGCCAACGTTTTTCAGTCGGACGTTACCTCTCCCCTCCTGGACGAAGGCCGTGAGTCCGAGATCCTGGCAGAGGTCACTGCGCCGGTCAACTCCCTGATCCCTTCCATTCACTCAGAGAGCCAAATTCCCCTTCTGGCAACCGCCGGAATCGATCAATATCTTGTCAATTGAGTTTCCGAAGCAAAAAGGTGACAGATAGACCAGCATACCTTTCTTTTGCTTTATGAACCCTCTGGCTCCGCTGGGGTTACCTATTTCCATCCAGACAGCATTTCATCCGAATAGGGGGAACAAAATATAAAGCCGTTATGCCATTTTATAAATCAGCGCGTTCCCTCTAATAAATTGCGATGGCTATTCGGGGGCCCTGTGCTATAAGTATAAATCAAGTTCCTTTACAGCAACAAATTTTTTCACGGAAAAGGAGAGACCGATGAACAACTGGCCAGATTTTTTGCTGAACGCTGACGGCCGGAAAATTACGCCGGCAGATTGGGAACGACAGCGGGAACAGATGAAAAAAATCCTTCAACAGAACATTTACGGGCGCATTCCCGACGCTCCAGACGAAATCTGCGCAGAGGTGTCAGAAACGCGCGCTGGTTATTGTGCGGGAAAGGCATTGTTTCAAAAAATCCTTCTAACGATTCGTGTAGGAAAAAAAGAGGATTCGTTTCCAGTTTTTGCGGCAGTGCCGGTAAACCGTCAAATCGAAGGGACCTTCCTGTTCCTCTCGTTCCGCACGGAGTTTCCAAATGAATACCTGCCCGTAGAAGAAATCGTGGATGGAGGATTTGCGGTATTCTCCTTCTGCTACAAGGACGTAACAGCCGATAACGACGACTTTACCGATGGCCTGGCCAGCCTCTTTTATAATGACAATCAGCGCCAGGCGGATGATCCTGGAAAAATCGCCATTTGGGCGTGGGCTGCCATGAGGGTGATGGATTATCTGCAAACACGGAAGGACATCGATATATCCAACATCATGACGGTGGGGCATTCACGGCTGGGAAAAACCGCACTGGTTGCCGCAGGCTTTGATGAAAGGTTTTCCGGCGGAATATCCAACGATTCTGGATGTGCGGGCGCGGCCATAACCCGTGGGAAGCAGGGGGAACGGATTGCACAGATCGTTGACCGCTTCCCCTACTGGTTTTGCAGGCAATATGCCGCCTATGCCGGGCGGGAACAGGACCTGCCCTTCGACCAACACTTTCTGCTTGCACTGATAGCGCCGCGAACGCTCTATGTCGCCAGCGCCCAGGAGGATTTATGGGCAGACCCGCAGGCTGAATTTGCGGGCTGTGTGGCTG
>CAKXAF010000137.1:6652-7105 GCA_934869045.1 uncultured Nitrososphaerota archaeon
AATCGAAACCGAAACCTTTCCAGCCCTAAACCATCCTCTGCACGCCGGAACCATTGGCTATCACATACGGCCTGGCACACATTGGCTCAGCCGTTCGGATTGGCAGATGTTCATGGCTTTCCGAAAAAAGTAAATTCACCCTCTGTACGCTCCCGGCGAATCATTGGCCGGGAGCGTTACATTTTGGGCAGCGCCGCCAGAGAAGTCCTCCGTGTTACAGACCCTGCTTACAGTCAAAAGCCGCCGTACCAAACTGGTACAGCGGCCCTGTCACTTACTTATTTGATTACCTTAGACTTACTATGCCCGCCGGAATTCTTGGAAGGCTGTACCGGGACCTCCTGGGAACCGATATCCGTGAAGATTACTTCCTCATCGTCCTCCTCGTCCTCATCCTCGTCATCCAGCTCGCCGCGCTCCGCACGGAGTTGCTGTTCATGGGGTTCCACGATA
>CAKXAF010000138.1 GCA_934869045.1 uncultured Nitrososphaerota archaeon
GCCCGGTGCAGAAGGAGCCGAACTTCTCCCAAAAAGCCCGGACCGTGGTTTCCAGGGCGTCGGAATCCTGTTCGCAGAGGGTGTGGAAGTGCAGTCCATCCAACAGGGGGAGCACCTCCGGATCAAAATTTGCCAGAGTTGTCCCCAGCCGGGAACCGGGGGCGCAGGGATCATAAAGAGCAGGACCCTCCTGGGTGGAACACTCCGGGTTGACCCGGAGGCCCACTGATTTGCCTGCGGCACGGGCACGGGGAGCGAACCGCCGAACCTGATCACAGGAGTTGAAGACCAGATGATCGGCGTAGCCGAGCAGTTCCTCAAATTCCTCCTCCCGGTAAGCCGGGGAAAACACGTGGGTTTCGCCGCCGAACTCCTCCTTTCCCAGCCGGGCCTCATAAAGCCCGCTGGCAGTGGAACCGGCCAGATACTGCCGCAGAAGCGGATACACGGCGAACATGGAAAACGCCTTCTGTGCCAGCAGGATTTTACAGCCGCTTTCCTCCGCAACCTCCCGGAGAAGCTCCAGATTGCGCCGGAGAGCAGTCTCTTCTATTAAATAGAACGGGGTACGCAGCCCATCCGTCTGAAAACCTTCCATCTTAATCCACCAAAACCGGGTGGAAGGATTCCTTCCAGGGAAGGCCCCAACGATTCAGAGCGTCCATGAAGGGATCGGGGTCAAATTCCTCAATGTTATGGACGCCGGGCTTCTGCCAGGTCCCGTTGAGGACCAGCATAGCTCCGATCATGGCCGGAACGCCGGTGGTGTAGGAAATTGCCTGGGAACCCACCTCCCTGTAGCACTCCTGATGGTCGCAGATGTTATAGAGGTAGTAGGTTGTCTCCCGGCCGTCCTTTTTCCCCTGGAAAATGCAGCCGATATTGGTCTTTCCTACGGTACGGGGGCCAAGGGACGCCGGGTCAGGCAATACGGCTTTCAAAAACTGGAGAGGGACAATCTCCTTCCCTTCGTAAAGAATCGGCTCGATGGAGGTCATGCCCACGTTTTCCAGGCACTTCAGGTGGGTCAGGTAGCTCTGGCCGAAGGTCATGAAAAACCGGATGCGCTTGATTCCAGGGATGTTCAGGGCCAGAGACTCAAGCTCCTCGTGGTGGAGGAGGTACATATCCTTTTCGCCCACCCCCTCAAAGTCGTAAACCCGCTTGATCTCCATGGGCTTTGTCTCCACCCAATGGCCGTCCTCCCAATAGGATCCGTTGGCGGAAACCTCCCGGATATTGATCTCAGGGTTGAAGTTGGTGGCAAAGGGATAACCGTGGTCGCCGCCGTTGCAATCCAGGATATCGATGTAGTTGATTTCGTCGAAATGGTGTTTCAGGGCATACGCGGAAAATACGCCGGTAACGCCGGGATCAAAACCGCTGCCCAGCAGGGCGGTGATACCGGCCTTTTCAAAACGTTCCCGGTAGGCCCATTGCCAGGAATATTCAAACTTGGCCGTATCTTCCGGTTCGTAGTTGGCAGTGTCAATATAGTGCGTTTTGGTCGCCAGACAGGCCTCCATAATGGTCAAATCCTGGTATGGAAGCGCCAGGTTCAGCACCACGCCGGGACGGTAGGACTCGATGAGGGCAATCAGGGCGTCCACATCATTGGCGTCCACCTGGGCGGTGGTGATTTCCGTGGAGGTCGCCGGCTGGAGCTTTTCTTTCAGGGCGTCGCACTTGGATTTGGTGCGGCTGGCAATGCAGATGGCTTCAAAAACCTCGCTGTTCTGGCAGCATTTGTGGATGGCGACGGACGCAACGCCGCCGCAGCCGATGATCAACGCTTTTCTCATGGGGGTTCCTCCTGTTCCGATCGGTTGTCAGATGTGTATGTCGTTCGTTTCTCAGCGGTCGAGAGCCAGCAGCATCTCCCGGACGGTCTTGCAGGCTGCAGCCGTGGACCCGCCGCTCTGGTCGTAGTGGGGGCTCAGCTCATTGACGTCGCAGGCGACGATGTTCAGCCTCCCGCAGACCTCCGTCACCGCCTCCCGCAGGGTGTTGAAATCCACTCCCCCCGGCTCCGGCGTCCCTGTTCCAGGAAAAACCGACGGATCCAGCACGTCCAGATCCAAGGTGAAGTAGACCGGCCGGCCGTCCAGGGCTTCCATGGCTTGGGACAGGCCTTTCAAATCGAACCGGTGGGTAAAGATGTGGGTTTCCCCCCAGCGGAATTCCTCCCGGTCTCCGGAGCGAATACCGAACTGATGGATCCGCCCGTCCCCCACCAGCTCCCAGCAGCGCCGCAGCACGCAGGCATGAGAGAGCTTCGCTCCCAGATACTCGTCCCGCAGGTCAGCATGGGCGTCAAAATGAAGGATGTGCAGCTCCGGCCAGCGCTTCACTGCCGCACGGACCGCTCCCAGGGTCACCAGATGCTCCCCGCCCAGCAGGAAGGGACGTTTCCCATCCGACAGGATCGCTTCCGCGCGCTTCTCGATGTCCGCTAGGGCGGATTCGGCGCTGCCAAAGCTGAGTTCCAGGTCTCCGCTGTCAAAAATGGCACAGTCCAGAAGATCCCGGTCCTGATAAGGGCTGTAGCTCTCCAGGCCGTAGGATTCCTGCCGGATCGCCCGGCTTCCAAAGCGGGCGCCGGGACGGTAGGAGGTGGTAGAGTCAAAGGGCGCGCCGAAAAGCACAGTCCTGGCCGCCTCATAGGGCGCGTCACAGCAAAGGAAGGTTTCCACATTCTTGTTCAACATCTTTCAACAGCTCCTCAACATATGCGGGCAGATAAAACGCCCCCTTGTGCAGGGTGGTGGTGTAATAGCGGCATTTCAAGCCGTAGGCGTTCCAGCGGGCTTCGTCCAGGTCTTTCAGAGGGTGATACTTTTTGGTAGAAAAGCCAAACAGCCAGTGACCGGAAGGGTAGGTGGGAATATGGGCCTGATAGACCCGGCTGAAGGGAAAGGATTGGATGATCCGCTTGTGGGCCCGCTGCATGGCCAGAGCGTCCCCTTCGTAAAAGGGGCTTTCATGCTGATTGACCAGGATACCGCCATCATGAAGGGCCTTGTAGCAGCTGCCGTAAAATTCCTTAGTAAACAGCCCTTCCCCCGGCCCGAAGGGGTCGGTGGAATCCACAATGATGAGATCGTAGGCGTCCTCGCAGCGGCGGATGAACTTCAGGCCGTCCTCGTAAAAGATGCGAACCCGGGGATCGTCCAGGCGGCAGGAGGTTTTGGGCAGAAATTCCCGGCAGACCTCCACCACCTGGCGGTCGATCTCCACCATATCGATGGCTTCCACGTCCGGATAACGGGTCAGCTCCCGAATGACGCCGCCGTCCCCCGCTCCGATGACCAGGACCCGGCGTACAGCCGGATGAACGGCCATGGGAACATGGGTGATCATCTCGTGATAGATGAACTCGTCCTTTTCGGTGAGCATCATGTAGCCGTCCAGGGTCAGAAACCGGCCAAACTCCGGCGACTCAAATACGTCGATGCGCTGGAAGCTGCTTTGGCCGCTGTAAAGCTGCCGGTCCACCCGGATGGACAGTTTGACATTGGAGGTGTGGGCTTCCGAAAACCAAAATTCCATCTTACCTTCCTTTCAGAACATTGAGAGACGTAATATCCGGGTCCTCCGGCCCGGTCATGGAGCAGCCCTTTTCCTTGGCGTATTGAATATAACGGAGGATCTCCGGCGTAATCCGCTCCCCTGGCGCCAAAATCGGGATTCCAGGAGGATAGCACATGACGAACTCGCTGCAGACCCGTCCCGCTGTTTCCGTCAGGGGAAGCTGCTCCTTTTCCGCATAAAAGGCTTCGTGGGGCGAAACCGCCACCTGGGGCGCGATATATTCCTGGCTCATAAGGCCGATACCGCTCCTTCCATAGCGGCGTCGGATCTCCGAAAGAGCGCTGACCAGGCGTTCCACCTCCCGCCGGCGGTCGCCGATGGAAAGATAGGCCAGGATATTCCCCAGATCCCCGAATTCGATCTGAATGTCGTACTCATCCCGGAGGATATCGTAGACCTCGATGCCCGCCAGACCCATTTCCAGGGTGTTCACCGACAGTTTGGTCACATCGAAGTCAAAAATACTGTCCCCATTGACCAGTTCCCGGGAATAGGCATAATAACCGCCGACATCATTGATCTCCCCACGGGCGTACTCAGCCAGTTCCACCACTCCGGCAAAGGCCTCCCGGCCCCGAAGCGCCAGGTTGCGTCGGGAGATATCCAGACTGGACAGCAGCAGATAGGAGGCGCTGGTGGTCTGGGTCAGATTGATAATCTGACGGACGTGGCCCTCGCTCATGGATGGTCCCGCCAGCAGCAGGGAACTCTGAGTAAGGCTGCCGCCGGATTTGTGCATGGACACTGCCGCCATATCCGCCCCCGCTGCCATGGCGGACACAGGCAGACCCTCTCCAAAATAGAAATGGGTGCCATGGGCCTCATCGGCCAGGCAGAGCATTTCCGCAGCATGGGCCTGCTCCGCAATCCATTTCAGGTCGGAACAGATACCATAATAGGTGGGATTGTTGACAAGGACCGCCCTGGCGTCGGGGTTCTCCCGGATGGCCGCCGCCACCGCTTCCCTTTCCATTCCCAGGGGGATTCCCAAGCGGCTGTCGCAAGCCGGATTGACGTAGACCGGCACAGCGCCGCAAAGGACCAGCGCCCCCATGACGCTGCGGTGGACGTTGCGGGGAAGGATGATCTTCTCCCCCCGTTTTACGGCGGAGAGGACCATGCTTTGAACCGCTGAAGTAGTGCCCCCCACCATCAAAAAGGCGTGGGCCGCACCGAATGCCGCGGCGGCCAGTTCCTCCGCCTCCCGAATAACAGAGACCGGATGGCAGAGATTGTCCAAAGGCTTCATGGAGTTGACGTCAATGCTGACGCACGGCTCCCCCAAAAGGGCAGTCAGCTCCGGATTCCCCCGCCCCCGCTTGTGACCGGGTACATCAAACGGGACCACCCGCATCTTCTTAAAACGCTCCAGCGCTTCATAAACCGGCGCACGCTCCTGGGAAAGTGCCATTTCCGTCCTCCTTAGTAGATATTCTGTCCATTGAAGATCTCGATCATTTCCCGGCGCAGGCTTTCCATGATGGACAGCCGGGTTTTTGGAGGAAGTTCGTAGACGTCGGTGTTGAACAGATAATTCTGAAGGTCTACTTCCTTGACCAGCATCCGGGTGTGGAAAATGTTGGCGCTGTAGACGTTCAAGTCCACCGCGTCGTACTTCCGAAGCGTTTCTGCGGCGATGTAGTTTTGGATGGAGGCCATGGGATGGTCGAGGAAGAGCTTCTTTCCGTCCAGATCCCGGGTGAAGCCCCGGACCCGGTAGTCCATGGTGATGATATCGGAGTCAAAGGATCCGATGAGGTAATCCAGGGTGGACAGCGGCGTGATCTCCCCGCAGGTGGCCACGTCGTGGACCACCCGGAAGGTGGCCAGGCAGGTCTCAGGGTGATACTCCGGATAGGTATGGACGGTGACGTGGCTCTTATCCAGATGGGCGACCTGTGTCTCGCCGCCCGCGGGCACAAGGGAACCCTCCGCGATCAGAAGGGTCACCGACGCGCCCTGAGGATCGTAGTCCTGCCGGGAGATATTTAAGACGTTGGCCCCAATCATGCCGGTGAGGGTTGTCAGGATACTGGTCAGGCGCTCCGAGTTGTACTGTTCATCAATATAGGAGATGTAATCCCGCTGCTCCCGGGGGGTCTTGGCATAGCAGACGTCATAAATGTTGAAGCTCAGCGATTTTGTCAGGTTGTTAAACCCGTACAGCTTCAGTTTCTGATCCATATGGAGCTCCCCCTTTCCTGTTCCTCTTCCGCATCGAGGATCGCCTTGATCCCGGCGGCCACCTGTTCTGCCGTTTTCCCATCGGTATTGATCACATAATCTCCGGGATGAACCGCCATCCTCAGCCACTGGAAGGAGATCTCGCCCGGATCTCCACGTTTTTTGCGGCGATCAGCCAGCGTCTTCTCGGAGCACTTCAGAGTAAACGCAGCGGTTTTGAATCCCTTGGCCGTAATATCTTTTATGATAGCCGCCCGAATCTGTTCGCCAATAATCACCACAGAAGAAAATATGACATATTCAAAGCCGGAATTCAAATAGTTTGACAGCGCAAAGGACATGGTTCTATCCCCATTGCGAAGCCTGGGGTCATCCAAGGAAAAAGGGTGCACGCACCATGCCCAGTCGCCGTCGAAGTACGCGCTGTTTTCATAGGCCTCCAAGAGGCTTTCCGCTGCGGCTGTTTTCCCCACACAGGGGGAGCCGGTTATGAGAATCAACGTTTGTCTCATACTTTCCTCCAAAACGCACAAAAGCACACGTTTTTCCACGACTTCCGCTGCTGTTTCCAAAACAAAAAACAACGCAGGACCGTGCTTCAGCACGTGACCTGCGTTGCGGATTTCTGTACAGAATCATACACGGACTTCACCGGGAGGTCCCGGATCACTCCTGCTTTTATAAAAACTGCAACAGATTCTCAGAGTCTATATAGCAAATACCTTACTTTTACCACTCTTATTGACCGTTTCACAAGTTGATGTGCGCCAGCACAATGGTTATAAAGTAACCAACTTATAAAATTTGAGCTTTTAACTCAATCAATAAGGCAACAGTGTTGCCAATCGGCAGTTGACCCGGCTGTCCGTATGGCCTTAACCCGCGCGACGGGTGGTCCGAGGTAGTTTGCATGGAGACTTTAAAAATCCATGTTGCCTCTATTTTATCAAACAACTTACCGCTTGTCAAGCGTTTTCCATAAAACGGTTCGGGAACTCAAAAAGAAAAATCTACCGCTTTTTTCAAAAAAGTGTTGACAAAAGTAACTGCTTCTGCTATAATCATAAATGTTCCGCGGGAAACCTCAACGCGAAACGGCAACATAAAATCAATTGAATATGGCATGCAGATGTGGCGGAATTGGCAGACGCGCTACTTTGAGGTGGTAGTGAGTATTCCTCGTGTGGGTTCAAGTCCCGTCATCTGCACCACATGCGGATATGGCGGAATTGGCAGACGCGCTAGATTCAGGTTCTAGTGACTTCACGGTCATACAGGTTCAAGTCCTG
>CAKXAF010000139.1:0-1786 GCA_934869045.1 uncultured Nitrososphaerota archaeon
GGCAGCCACCTCCCTCTGCGGCGTACTGGGCGGAGCGGACATGAAAAACGCGGAAGGCCGTCCCGGCGGCGCCCGCATCAACGGCGTCAAGCACGGCCGCCAGTTTGTGGAGATCCCCGACCTGGAAGCAGGCGGCGTTGCTTTCTATGACGGCGCTTCCGAGAATCCCGCGGAAATCGAGCAAATCATCTACTACAACGCGATCACCAAGGGCACTGAGCTTTGCGTAAAACCGGAGCAGGCTTTCGTCGTCACCCAGATTCTGGAGGCGATCTACGAATCCGCCAAGACCGGCAAGCCGGTGTATCTCGACTAATTTATTTTGCAGAAGCGAGGGGCGGGCTGATTGTCCGCCCTTTTTTCAAAGGAGAACGTATCATGAAACTCGGCATCATGGCCAGCTATGGCAAATTCAATCCAGCGGATTACGACAACGCGAAAGCCCGGGGGCTTTCCTTCTTGGAATACTGCATCAATGTCGGCGCCGACTGGCAGGCTTTTGTGGATTCTGCGGATGAAATCAACGCCAATTCCACCCGGACCGGTGTTACTGTCGGCTCCATCGGGCGCTGGGGAACCACCCGCGTAACGGCAGAAGGGCCGGTAAAAGAAGAACTCGAAGCGGACAAGGCGCTGATCCGCACCGCAGCTAAGGTGGGGTGCCCAGTCTTTATTTGCGGCTGCAACGAAGTGGAGGGCTTGTCCTACTATGAAAACTGCGGCCTGGCCATCCGTTATTTTGAGGAGCTGCTGGCTCTCGGCAAAGAGACCGGTGTCAAAATTGCGGTTTACAACTGCCGCTGGAACAACTTTGTCTGCTGTGATCCGGCTTGGACGCTGATTCTCGGCCATCTGCCGGATCTGGGCATCAAATATGACGCCTCCCACTGCATCAATGAGTCAGAGAACGACTATCTGGAGGAGATCAAAAAATGGGGCAGCCGTTTTTATCACGTCCACATCAAGGGTACCCTGCGAATCGGCGGCGGCCATGTTGACGATCCGCCAGCCGGCTTGGATATGATTAACTGGAACGCCCTGATGGGAATGCTCTATGCGGCCGGTTACGACGGCAATCTGAGCATCGAGCCTCATTCCGGCATCTGGAAAGGCGAGCTTGGCGAAAAAGGCATCGACTATACCGTTCGATATATCAAGGAACGGATGCTGTAAAATGCAGCCGGCGGCGCTTGGATTGCGCTGCCGGCTTTTTTACTTATTGAAAACTTTTCATTTGTCAAGTAGATTTGACGAAAAATCTTTAAAAAATCCACTTTGTTCGTCAAAAAATATTTGATTTTCTTTCCATTATGTGCTAAACTAGACAAGGTTGCTTATGCTAAAGGAAGCAAGCCGGGCACTGGCTGCCTTCCTTTAACCACATACAGGAAAGGACGATTTTTATGGCTCGTTTATTTGGAACCGACGGCGTCCGCGGTGTTGCGGGAACGGAATTAACCGCTCAAAACTGCTTTGACATCGGCCGTGCCGCGGCGATGGTCCTGACGGAGGGCTGCTCTGGCAAACCCCGTATTTTGATTGGCCGGGACACCCGTATCTCCGGCGATATGATTGAGGCAGCACTGACAGCAGGCTTCTGTTCTGTCGGAGCGGTCGCCATCCCGGTGGGCGTGATCCCTACCCCTGCCCTCGCCTACCTGACGCGGGAATACCACGCTGATGCTTCCGCCATGATTTCCGCCTCCCATAATCCCATGGAATACAACGGCATCAAGCTGTTTAACAAAGACGGCTACAAGCTGGACGATGCGCTGGAGGACCGGAT
>CAKXAF010000139.1:1796-6055 GCA_934869045.1 uncultured Nitrososphaerota archaeon
AATCGTCCGGGGGACCCTCCACACCATCGACCTGCCCAGCGGCGCCGGACTGGGAACAGTTTCCCGCATTGATACGGCGGTGGAAGATTATGTCAGCTATATCCTCACCACGATTGATACCCGGCTGGACGGCATCCGGGCGGCGGTAGACTGCGCAAATGGCGCCTCTTCCAGAACTGCCCCTGCCGCGCTGAAAAAGCTGGGAGTGGAGCTGTCGGTAATCAACGACCAGCCCAATGGCCTGAACATCAATGACCAGTGCGGCTCCACACATATGGAAGCGGTCCGGCAGCTGGTTCTGGATACCGGGGCGGACATCGGCCTGGCCTTTGATGGTGACGCAGACCGGCTGCTGGCAGTCGATGAGCTGGGGAATCTGGTCAACGGGGACCAGATCATGGCGATCTGCGGCTGTTACCTCAAGAGCCAGGGCAAGCTCCGGAACAACGCCATCGTCGCGACCATTATGAGCAACCTCGGGCTCTTTCAGATGGGCGTCCGCGAAGGCATTGCCATTCCGAAAACCAAAGTCGGCGACCGATACGTTTTGGAGCGGATGCTGGCGGACGGCTACTCCCTTGGCGGCGAGCAGTCCGGCCACGTGATCTTTCTGGAGCACAATACAACCGGTGACGGCCTGATCACCGCTCTCCAGCTGCTGTCTGTTATGCGGCACACCGGCAAAAAGCTCTCAGAACTGGCCCGGATCATGACAGTTCTGCCTCAGGTCACGGTCAACGTTCCCATCGAAAATGAGCGGAAATACGACTATATCGACGACGCCGAAATCATGGAAACAATCCACCAGGTCGAACGGCTTTTTGAGGATACCGGCCGGGTGCTGATCCGCCCCTCCGGTACCGAAGCCATGATTCGGATCATGATCGAGGGTCAAGATCTGTCCTTGATGAAGGAGCAGGCCGCCCGCATTGCTCAAATTATGGAGCAGAACCTGAAAAATTAAGGTTTTTGTCTGCCCTTTCAAAAAGCGGCAGGTTTGGAAGAAGCCAAGCCATTTCCTGTGCCCCGTAAGTTGAATAATCCTAAGGCTGCGCCCAAAAAGAGGAAAGAGCTTTTTAACGTTTCCGCTGCGGCTATTTGAACAAGCAAAGCAGACACCTCCAAAACCCACATGAAAACCGCCGCCGGCAGACGCCTGCGGCGGTTTTCATGTATTCGTTACATTTTTACAAAAGTTTGTTCACGCATTCTTTTTATTTCATCCAAATGCTGACAAAAACACGGTCAAAGCCCAAAGAAAATCCGAAAATTTTGTGAAAATCACATAGATACAAACTGCTTTTTTTATGGTATAATACTAGTAATTTCAGAGAAGAAATGGGCTGCGGACGCATGCTCCGCTCCCGCTGGAAAGGCGTGGTCGTAAACATTGGCAGAACAATACATTACACTTAACAGTACTGCAGAGGGCATTGCCCTTTGTGGAAACTATGATCGCAATCTAGAAATTTTAAAAAAGGAGTACGGTACTGAAATCGTCCTCCGCGGCTGCGACCTGAAAATTATGGGAGAGGAAGGCCGCGTCGCCCTCTGTGCCAAAGCGGTAGGCGCGCTTCTCCCTCTGATTGCCCAGGGAAAAGACGTTGACGAACTGAATGTCCGATACGCAATTTCCCTGACAAATGAAGGCAATGAGAAGGAGATGCAGACCCTGGGCGGCAGCGCCATCTGCATCACGCAGAAAGGCAAGCCGGTCCACCCCAAAACCGTGGGGCAAAAACGGTATATCAAAACCATTGAAGAAAACACCATTACCCTGGGAATCGGGCCGGCAGGGACCGGAAAAACCTATCTGGCGGTTGCCATGGCGGTCAACGCTTTCCGCTCCGGCAGCGTGTCCCGCATCATCCTCACCCGTCCGGCGGTAGAGGCCGGAGAAAAGCTGGGTTTTCTCCCCGGAGACCTGCAAAACAAGGTGGATCCTTACCTCCGTCCCCTGTATGACGCGCTGTTTGATTTTCTCGGTGCAGAGGGCTTTCTCAAGTATCAGGAGCGGGGCAGCATTGAGGTGGCGCCTCTGGCCTATATGCGAGGGCGGACCCTGGACGAATCCTTTATCATCCTGGATGAGGCGCAGAACACAACCCGGGAACAGATGAAAATGTTCCTGACACGGCTGGGCTTCGGTTCCAAAATCATTATCACCGGCGATATCACCCAGATTGACCTGCCTGACAACAAAAAGTCCGGACTGGTCGAGGCGATGCGGGTACTGCGGAATGTGGAGGATATCGGCATTGTAAAGTTTACGGACAAGGACGTTGTCCGTCATAAATTGGTACAGGACATCATCAAGGCTTACGACCGTTATTATGAGGAGGGCAAATCAAAGCACTATGAATAAGGTAAAAGTGGTTATTTCCAACCGGCAAAACGATGTGAAGATTCCGACGGGCATCCGCCTGCTGGTCCGGCGCTGCTGCAACGCAGCTCTCCGGGAGGAGAATTTTACGGAAGACGCGGAGATCTCCGTTTCCTTCGTCAACAATGAGGAAATTCAGACGCTGAACGCCAAGCATCGGAACAAAGACGCGGTAACGGATGTGCTGAGCTTTCCTCTGGGAGAAAACGGCCAGTATGACCGCAACGAAACCACGGGCGCGCTGCTTCTGGGTGATATCGTCATATCCATGCCCAAGGCTATGGAGCAGGCGGAGATGTTCGGTCACTCCCTTCAACGGGAGGTCGGGTTCCTGACCGTCCATTCCATGTTCCATCTGCTGGGATATGACCATGAAGAGGGCGGACTCGCCGCCGTTCGGATGCGGGAGAAGGAAGAAACCGTTCTAACCATGCTGGGAATCCCGCGGGGCGCCAGCTATGTCATGGAAGAAAATGAATAAGATCGGTCAGGAGAGACGGGCGCTGCTTAAAAGCTTCCTCTATGCTTTTCGCGGCGTCCGCTTTTGCGTGAAAAGTGAGCGGAACATGCGCATCCATCTGGCGGCGGCGGTCATCGTCACCGCTTTTTCCCTTGTCTATGGATTGAACACGGCGGAATACGCGGTTCTGTTCCTGACCATGGGATTTGTCATTGTCTGCGAGGCAGTGAACACCTCCATCGAGGCGATGGTGAACCTGGAAAGCCCCGCCTACCACGATTTGGCGCGGATTGCCAAGGATGTAGCGGCCGGAGCTGTGCTGGCGGCGGCCTTTACTGCCGGAGTGGTAGGCGTCTGCCTGTTCCTCCACTTTCCGCGGCTGACCGAAACACTGTTGGCCATCATCACGACGCCTTGGCTTCTTGTACTCTTTCTGGCGCTGCTGGCGGGCGGCGTGCTGTTTGCCTTCCAGGGGAACCGGCTATTCCGAAAGTGAGGAAAAAATGAAAACACTGGTTGCGGTCTTTGGTCCGAATGGCGTCGGAAAATCTACTGTCTGTGGGAAACTGTTGGAACAAACGCCGCAATCCGCCTATCTGGATGCGGAGTGGTGCCGGATGATCAACCCCTTCCCCTTTACGCCCTGCACCCTGGATCTCGTTGCCCGGAATCTGACGGATCTGCTGGCCAACTATTTGAACTGCCCGGAGATCCGAACGGTGTTCTTCCCCTACGGCCTCCATGGAGCCCGCCGGGAAATCTGGGAACGGGTCCTGACCGCCCTGAGGGAACGCTGCGGAGAATTCCGCTTTTGTCCGATCCTCCTGCTCTGCGGGGAAGAAGAAAATATCCGCCGTATGCAAACGGATGGCCGGGACGAGGAGCGCATCCGGCGGGCGGTGCAGGCCTCCCGCTCAGTCTATGCGGACTGCCCCTTCCCCGCCATTGATGTCACCTGCCTCACGCCTACGGAAACTGCCGGGGAAATCCAGGGTCTGCTGGCCCGGGAATCGTTCTGGAATGATTTTAAAACAAAGGAGAACCTATGAATACAAAATCCGCATTTGTCGCCATTGTGGGCAAGGCCAACGTGGGAAAATCCTCTCTGCTCAACGCGCTTTTGGGAGAGAAAATCGCCATCGTTTCCTCTAAGCCCCAAACTACCCGCACCCGGATCACCGGCGTGCTGACTGAAAACGAATATCAATGGGTTTTTCTGGACACGCCGGGTATCCACAAGGCAAAAACGAAGCTGAGCGCCCATATGAATAAGGTGGTCACCACCAGCGTTTCCGACGTGGACCTGGCGTTTTTTGTTGTCGAACCCATGGGCAGGCTCCAAGAGGAAGTAAATGCGCATCTCGCACACTTCCGGGCCCTGTACCAGGCCGGTCTGCAAGTCATCCACAAAATTGA
>CAKXAF010000139.1:6065-7006 GCA_934869045.1 uncultured Nitrososphaerota archaeon
CTACGATTTTGCCGCCGTCCTGCCCATCAGCGTCGCGGAATCCAGGGGGATCTCCGACCTGATGGACGAACTCCGCCAGAATACCGAAGAAGGCCCCCACTTTTTCCCTGATGACACCCTGACCGATCAGCCGGAGCGGACAATTGCCGCCGAAATCATCCGGGAAAAGATCCTGCGGAATATGCGGGATGAGATTCCCCACGGCACAGCGGTGGACATCGAAAAAATGCGGGAACGGGACAACGGCGGGATCCTCGACATCGAAGCCACCATTTACTGCGAAAAAGAGAGCCACAAGGGCATGATCATCGGAAAAGGAGGCGCCATGCTGAAAAAAATCGCCTCCGAAGCCCGCGCGGATCTGGAAGCCTTCCTGGAAGCCCGGATCAATCTCAAATGCTGGGTTAAGGTTCGGGACGACTGGCGCAACAGTGAAAATGCCATCAAGCAGGTGGGCCTGCGCTACGAGGAGGAGTCGTAATCAAATACCGGGCAGTCTTTTTTGACCGGGACGGCACCCTGACCCGCAACAGCCCGGACTGGGAAAACCTGCGCCGGGAATGCCTTACTCTGTGGAGCGGCCGGCCCTTTCAGGATTCGGAAGAATTTTTCATTTTGTGGAAGCAGAAGGAGAAACGTTCCATCCTCCGCAAGATTTTCCATCATTAGAACGAAATCCGCCGGGCAACCTATTTGCGGGAAGTATCCCGAATTTTTTGGCGGAGGACAAAGTTATGGAAAGACCGACCCCCCAAAACGCCTGGCGGCATTTCGAGCAAACCGGCGCGATTGCCGATTATTTACTGTATAAAGCATTGGAAGCAGGAGGAGGAACCGCCCTTGACCGTCAAGACCCGTGGGATCGTCCTGGGACAGATCCCGATGCGGGACCAGGACCGGAAACTGATCCTTCTCACCACCGATATGGGGCTGATTGAAGT